>NZ_JBZXYT010000023.1:0-64475 GCF_059391765.1 Brachybacterium sp. SYSU DS0246
GATCTCGCGAACCACTTCCACTGGCACGGGGACGCCTTCACCGATGGGCAGATCATCGACACGATCACCCCGCGCCACGGCAAGACCCGCAGCCAGGGCACCAGTCAGCGGGCCGAACCCGTCTGGGACCCGGGCGAGCATCCCGGGCATTGGCGAGCCGTGTGGGCCTACTCCCGCAAGCGCGCCGCCCGCGACGGCCGCACGCTGACCGCGCAGGAGAACCGGGCGAAAGCTGTGATCGACGGTGACGCGGCAGTGAAATCGACACGGTTCGTGAAGACCACCGCTGCTGGCCGGACCCTCGATGTCGCGTCGCTGGAGAGGGCCCGGGCACTGGTGGGGCTCAAGGGCTACGTCACCAACATCCCCGACGAGATCATGCCCGCCCCGGAGGTGATCTCCAGCTACCACGACCTGTGGCACGTGGAGCAGTCCTTCCGGATGAGCAAAACAGACCTGCAGGCCAGACCCATGTTCCACCGGCAACGCGACGCGATCGAAGCCCACCTGACCATCGTGTTCACCGCCCTCGCCGTCGCACGGCACACGCAGAAACAGACCGGCTACTCCATCCGCAAGATCACCCGCACGCTACGGCCCCTGCAGGACGTGACCATCACCCTCGCCGGCCAGCAGATCACAGCCACCCCCGAACTCACCGACGACGCCCGAACCATCCTTGATGCACTGACACACTAAAGAGGTCCAACTCAGGTCAGGCGTCGAAACCCTCTCGATTACCCGTCGTGCTGGGTCGCGGTGACGGCGCGGCCTGGTCGACGGCGAGGGAGGAACGACAGCGCGATCATGGTGACGCCGAGGACGAAATGGAGCCAGTTATCGGCGGTGTTCAGCGGCACGAAGTTGGCCATCGACTCCTCGCCGATGACGAGGCCGTAGATCCACAGCACCAGGTAGACGATGCCGCCGATCAGCAAATAGAGGCGGGCGAGGGATGCGCGGCTGGCTAGGGCGACCCCTGCGACACCGTACAGCAGGTGCACGACGTTGTGCAGGATCGATACCTGGAAAATGCCCAGTAGCATCGCTTCAGAATGATGCCCCGCAAACTGCATCGAGCCGACGTCGGTGGTCAGGCCGGGGATAAACCCGGCTATCCCGACGAGGAAAAACACGACGCCGTACACCAGAGCCGCGATCTGTACTGGAGTACGGCCGAGATCATTCACAGTGGGAGAGCGGTCAGGGGTATTCATCAACAATCCTCCGATCGCGTGACTCTCGCTCAGGTGCCGCGAGGGCACGAGAAGCGTGACGTCTACGGGAGCTTCGATGACAGCGAGTGCACACTGATCATCCTGTCGACTGCGTGTACTGAGTCACAACCTAGCCCCAGGTGGGCGGTGGGCTCAAAGGAGCCGACCGATCGGAATGAAAACGAGCCGGAAGACTGGAGATCCGGGGGCGGCCGGGAGACCTCACTGCAAGCCGACAGGGTCCAGGTCGTTGCCCTTCGGGTGGACGCACGAGATCACGTGCTGGAATCGTCCAGCGGCGGCCCCTCGGGCGAGCCAGTACGCCTCGATCAGTAGCAGCACAGCACCGAGCACTACGATCGCCCAGACAAGCAACATCGTCAGTGCCCCTACGAGTGCGGGATCCATGACGCGATCATAGCTCCACCACGCAGGACACCCCCGCTCTCCCGGCGGGGGTTCGGAGAGCGGGGGCTTCCCGGAGGACGACTCGGTCGTCGAGGGGGGGGAGACGAGTCGCACCCGCAAGAACGGCTCCGTCCTCACCGCTCTGCTGGTGCCTGATCATCGCTGGAAGGGACTGCTGCACGGATAGGTGACAGTTGCGGTGTTATGCCGCCAGGGTGACGGTCGGGTTCATGATGGTCTCGTATTCGATGGGGGTCAATCGGCCCAGGCGGGCCTGCCGGCGGCGTCGGTGATAGGTGCGTTCGATCCAGCTGATGATCGCGATCCGGAGCTCCTCGCGGGTCCGCCAGCGACGCCGGTTCAGCACGTTCTTCTGCAGTAGAGCAAAGAACGATTCCATGGCCGCGTTGTCCCCGGCGGCACCGACTTGGCCCATCGATCCGATGAGGTGATGACAGTTGAGAGCGCGCACGAACTTCCGCGCCCGAAACTGCGACCCGCGGTCGGAATGCACGATGCATTCCACTGTGTCACCGCGTCGCGATGCGGCGCTGTCCAGGGCGTTCACTGCGAGGCGGGCTTTCATCCGCGAGTCCATCGAGTAGCCGACGATCCGCCCGGAGAACGCGTCTTTGATCGCGCAGAGGTAGAGCTTGCCCTCATCGGTGGGGTGCTCGGAGGGGGCACCTCCCGCTTGCGGGAGAACGTCGGTCAGCCACAGCTCGTTGACGTCATCGGCGGTGAAGTCCCGCTTGACGAGAGGTCATCGTGCACGGGCGGGCCCGGCCTCTTGCCATTCTTCCCCCGCTTTTCCCGAAGGCGGAGTACCACTGATTGTCCCGGCAGGTCCTCCACGCGGTCCGCTCACAGACGACCTCGCCACGCTCGGCCGCTTCACCGGCGAGGAATCTGTGCCCGAACTCGGGGTCGTCGCGGTGCGCGTCGAACAGCGCGTTCGCACGGTAGGCCTCGATCAGCTCGGTCTCGGTGACCTGTTGTTTCCGCCAGCGGTAGTAGGGCTGGCGGGAGAGCTTCAGCACCCGCAGGGACACCGCGACACGGATCTTGTCGGCGGCGAGCTCGCTCACGAGCGGGTAGAGCCTTTTGACGGCAGGTTCGCCTGGGACAGCTAGGCCGCTGCGTGGCGGAGGACCTCGTTCTCCTGCTCCAGCAGCCGGATCCGGTTACGGGCATCACGCAGCTCGGCCGACTCCTCGCGGGTCTTGCCGGGCCGGTTGCCGTCCTCGATGTCGGCTTGGCGCAGCCATTTCCGCAGCGTCATCTCGTGGACGCCGAAGTCCTTGGCGATCTGCGCGATCGTGACGCCGTCCTCGCGGGACCGGGCCACTCGGACGACATCGTCGCGGAACTCCTGGGGATAGGGAGCGGGCATGGTGCACATCCTTCCAGGCCGCCCAGCGGGCAAGCCAGATCAGATGTCACCTATCCGTGCAGCAGTCCCGTGCGGCAGTCCCAGCAGTGCTTCACTATCGCCCGATTGGGGGATGCTGATCGACCTTGATGGCGGATGTTCCGGTGCGTCGCTTGCCTCAAAGTGTAGGAGCGACGTCCGTTGTGTCGCTGCGGCGATCGCGGCATGGTGTACGGCACGGCTCTCATCCAGAAGGAGTTCCACAATGAAGTTGACCGTTATGCAGTTCGTGAGTCTAGACGGGGTCTCGCAAGGCCCAGGCTCGCCGCAGGAGGATCCCAGCGGAGGATTTACACGAGGCGGGTGGCTGGTACCGCACATGGACGCAACATTCGTGGATCAGGCTTCCGACTGGTTGGAGCATGCCGATGCGCTCCTGCTCGGCAGACGCACCTACGAGGCGTTTGCTCGTGACTGGCCCCAGATCACTGATCCCGCGGACCCCTTCGCAGTGCGGATGAACAATCTGCCGAAGTATGTCGCTACGCAGACCCTTGCTGACGGCGAGTGGAGCCCCACCACCATCGTGACCGGGGATGTTGAGGCGCAGATCGCTGGCCTCAAAGCCCAACCAGGCCGCGACCTGCAGGTGCACGGTAGCTCGTCGCTGGCCCAGAGCCTATTCTCGGCCGGCCTCGTCGACGAGCTGCGGTTGGTCGTAGCGCCCGTGGTCGTAGGGCAGGGCCGACGGCTGTTCCCCGATGGCGCGGCCCCGCTCGGCTTCGAACTCATGAGCAGCCGCACGACACCTCAGGGGTTGACCATCCAGGTCTTCGAGACGCGGGGGAGGCCGGATTTCGCGGCCTACGAGGGTGTCTCGGCAGTAGGGTGAGTTGTCTCGAAGCCGCTCACGGTGCTCAGTTGCCGCTGAAGATCAGACGATATCGCGGCGCGGATGCACAGCACACCCTCAAGGTCTACGTGCGCGCCATCCGAGAGACCGCGTCGGCACACTACCGCCCCGATCAGATCAACGCATGGTGTCCTCCACAACTGGATGTGGCAACTTGGGCCCCTGCTCGCTCGCGTGCCTGGACGATCGTGGCCGAGTGGGAGGGCGCGCTCGTGGGTTTCTGCGACCTAACCGACGAAGCCGAGGTGGACATGCTGTTCGTCGCTCCCCGAGTCGGCGGACGCGGCGTCGCCCAGGAGCTGATTGCGGCGGCGCTGGCTGAAGCGCGACGGCGTGGGTGCACGCGTGTCACCACCCGAGCGAGTCGTGGCGCACGAGCTGCCTTCGCGCGGAGCGGCTTCGTGGTTGACCGTGAGAACCGTATCAACATAGTCCGTGGCATCCTGGTGCCAAACTTCGAGATGCATGTCGATTTGAACGGCGCATGAGTTGTGCCGGACACCTTTCGGCAGCCCGGTGACGACGAGGCAGCATAATCGCTGCGACGAGGAGGAAGAATCACATGGAAACGAGTCCTAACAAGCAGACCGTAGAGCGTTATCTCGATGGTTTCCGGCGCACGGATCATGATCAGATCTTGGCCTGCTTGACCGATGACATCCGTTGGACGGTATTTGGCGCTTTCGTACTGGAAGGAAAGGCTGCCTATGATGCCGCCATCGAGGGCCCGGGGTTTGCTGGAGACCCCGAGCTGGAGGTGGTGCGGATGGTGGAAGAGCACGAGACGATCATGGCTGAGCTTCGGGGGCGTGTGCCCCAACCGGATGGATCGATGAAGCGGTTGGCCATGGCAGAGGTCTTCGTGATGCGAGAAGGTCTGATCTGTGAGCGCCGGGCCTGGGTCGTTCCGCTGGCCGAGGGGGACGTCTGGTGAGTGTGGCACCCGAACTCTCCGGCGCGCGATTGTTCGCAGGCTTGGCCGTGAGCGACCTCGATGTCGCTGAAAGCGGGTGCGAGGCGTTCTTTGGTGCTCCGGCATTCGCGCCGAATGAGACCGGGCGCGTCTGGACGATGTCTGATCTATGTCACATCTACACCGAGCTCGATCCAGAAGGTGCGGGGCGCTCTCGAGTCACGCTCTTCGTCGGGGATCTGCCGGGCTTCACCGCTCGTGCGGCTCGCTACGGGATCTATGCCGCTTACGTCGCCCGTCGGGCGGCCGAAGGCAGGAGCAAGCGCGACGTCGTCCGTTGACTGAAGCGCTACGTCATCCGCGAGGTCTACCACCTCATCAAGGTCAACCCCTGAACCGGCGAGATCGCGGTTTTACAACTACCGCACCCTCGCAGGCGTCGAGAACGCAACGGCCGGATGGGTTAACTGGTACAACAACCGGCGCCTCCACGGCTCTCTCGGGATGCTCACCCCGATAGAGTTCGAGACGCTTTACTACGAGGCCCTCACCCGAGGGCCCGAACCCGCAAACCAGTGGCAGAGAACCCGGCCGGTTCACGGAGAACCCGGGGGAACGGCAGGGAGGCGTGAACCCACGGTGCCGGGCGTATACGCTGGTCCCGACGATGTGGGAGCAGGGTTCGAGTCCCTTCTCGCGCACGGAACACACCCCTTTTCCGAGGAGACGCTTCATGACCCTGTTCGGGCTCGTCCGCCATGGGCAGACGGACTACAACCGCCACAACCTGTTCCAGGGCTCCTCGGACATGCCGCTGAACGAGACCGGTGTCGAACAGGCCCACCGCGCCTTCGACGAGCTGCCCGACATGGTCTGGGACGTGGTCGTCTCCTCGCCGCTGCAGCGAGCCGAGCACACGGCGCGGATCATCGCGGCGGACCACGGCATCCCCTTCGGCGGCACCGAGGCGAAGCTGGTGGAGATCGACTGGGGCGAGGCCGAGGGCCGGCCGGTCGAGGAGATGCAGGAGCTCTACCCCGACCGGTCCTTCCCGGGCCGCGAGGACTACCAGGCCGTCGCCGATCGCGGCTATGACGCGCTCGAAGCGCTGGAGGAGCGCTTCCCCGGTCAGAAGGTGCTCGTCGTCGCGCACGGGACGCTCATCCGGTTCCTGCTGTCGGGCATCATCGAGCGGCCCCTGCCCTCGATCCCGAACGCGACCCTCTCGGTGATCGAGCTCGAGGACACCACCTGGCGGATCCGCATGATCGCGGGCAGGGCGGTCGACAACGAGGTGGAAGTCCCCTCCCGCGACCGCAACCCCCGATTCTTCGCCGAGAAGCCCGAGGCGGCCCAGGCCGTCGCCGACCAGGACCCGACCGACGCTCTCCAGGGAGGTACCCGATGACCAACCGCACCGCCGTGGACACCGAGGGCGCATGGTTCGAACCCGAGGGCATCGAGGAACTGCGTCGCCGTCTCCCGATCCCGTACGTGGACATCGTGCCGGTGCGCACCGACCTGGACGGCAGCGTCGTCGAGGTCGGACTGCTGCTGCGGGCCGACGGGGGCGGGCAGATCGTGCGCGCCATCGTCTCCGGGCGGGTGCTGATCCACGAGACGATCCGCGAGGCCATCTCCCGGCACATCGAGAAGGACCTGGGGCCGATGGCGCTGCCGCGCATCCCCGTCTCCCCCGTGCCCTTCACGGTCGCCGAGTACTTCCCCACCCCGGGGATCTCGCCGTTCCACGATCAGCGCCAGCACGCCATCTCCATGGCCTACATCGTCCCGATCGACGGGGAGACGGCCCCGCAGGAGGACGCGCTGGAGATGGCGTGGTTCGGGCTCGACGAGCTGCTGGCGGAGCCCTCTCCGCTCGAGGAGATGACCGGTGGCCGCGACCTGATCGTGCGCCGTGCCCTCGCCTACGTCGGCGCCACCTGAGGCGCTGACGGCCCGCTCGCGGGAGCTGACCTCGACCCTCTAGAGAACGCGTCGGGCCGCATCCAGCAGGATGCCGACCAGCTGCGTGAGCTCGTCGAGCGCCTGCTCGGGAGATTCCTCCGGCGCGCTCCCCCGCCGCGCCGGGCGGCCCTCCAGGGCCGTCTCGGCGACGTCGGCGGCGAGCTTCCAGCGCAGGCAGATCGCGGCGTCGCGCCCACGGCGAGCAGCAGCGACGCCGGCCTCCCCGTCTTCGGAGCGCAGCCCCTCGACGTAGGCGTCGAAGGCGTCCTCGACGAGCGAGCGGACCACGTGCGCCGACGCGTCGCCGCGCCGGACGGAGGCGAACAGCAGGGACGCGAGATCCGCGCCCACCGGGCCCGGCCCCACCGACTCCCAATCGATCAATACGCTGCGACCGCCGCTGCGCAGAGTGTTCGCGCCCACCGCGTCGTGGTGGCACAGCGTCTGCGGAAGCGCCTCGAGAATCGTGCGCACACGGGGCTGCGCGCGGATCAGCTCCTGTGCCTCGCCCACGCGGCCGGTCCACGAGAGGCTCGATGGCGTCCTCGCGCGCTCCAGAGTGGCCAGTCCGGCCTCCATCGCCTCCGGCTGCGCGTGCCGGTCGATCCAGCCGGTGAACAGCCAGGGGTGAGACGGGACCCGGTCCAGCCACCGTCCCGCCATCGCGCCGAGATCTCGCGAGATCGCCAGCAGCGACCCGGCATCCAGGGGCCGGGGCGCCTCGTCGCGGATCTCTTCGAGCCACAGCGTGATCCGGCCGTCGGCCTTGACCTGCGAGCCGTACAGGCGCGGCGCCACCAGCGACGGTGCCAGGTCCTCGAGCAGGCCGGAGGTGTAGGCGGCATGCTCGCGTCGGCCGTTGTCCAGCAGGTACGGCGAGGCCGTCGCCGGGCCCTCTGTCACCTTCTCGATCAGTGACCAGGGCCGGCGTCGAGTCCCGGTGACGGCCGCACCGCGCAGCCGGTGCACGTCACGGTGGGCCAGGAACGCGTCGTAGCCCAGGGGTTCGCGTCGAACGTCCTCGAGATCGACGCTCGAGGTGCCGATCATGGCAGCGACGGCCTCGCGCCACGGCGCCTCCGCTGGGTTCACGCCGTGCGCCATGGACTTCTCAGCCCAGGAGCTGGGCGACGTGCTCGGCGATGGCGCGGAAGGCTTCGCCGCGGTGGGAGATCGCATCCTTCTGCTCGGGGGCGAGCTCGGCGGCCGAGCGTCCCTCCCCGTCGGGCAGGAAGATCGGGTCGTACCCGAAGCCGCCCTCGCCGTGGCGCTCGCGAAGCAGCCGGCCGGTCATCACGCCGCGCTCGACGATCTCGGTGCCGTCGGGGGCCACCAGCGCCGCCGCGCACACGAACCGTGCCGTGCGGTACTCGTCGGGGATGTCCGCGAGCTGGGCGAGCAGCAGGTCGTTGTTGGCCTCGTCGTCACCGTGGCGCCCGCTCCAGCGGGCCGAGAAGATGCCCGGGCAGCCGCCGAGCACGTCGACGGAGAGACCGGAATCGTCGGCCACCGCCAGCAGGCCGGTCGCCTCGGCGGCGGAGTGCGCCTTCAGCAGGGCGTTGCCCTGGAAGGTGACCGCTTCCTCCACCACGTCCGGCAGGTCGATCCCCGCCGAGGAGATGACGGCTTCGGCCTCCAGGCCGGGGACCGCGGCCACCAGGATGCGCTGCAGCTCGTGCAGCTTCTTGGCGTTGTGGGTGGCCAGGATGACCCGGGCTCCCTCGGGCACGCCGGCGACGCTCGCGCTCATCGCGGCTGGTCCAGGGCCTCGCGCTGGAGGCCGGCGAGGGTGGTGCACCCGCCGGTGGCCAGGTCGAGCAGGGATCCGAGCTCGGTGCGGTCGAAGGGGGCGCCCTCGGCGGTTCCCTGGATCTCGACGAAGGACCCGGCGCCGGTGACCACGACGTTCATGTCGGTCTCGGCCTCGACGTCCTCGCGGTACTCCAGGTCCAGCAGCGGACGCCCGCCGACGATGCCGACGCTGATGGCGCTGACGGAGTCGGTGAGGATCTCCCGGGCGGCGGGGAGGGAGGTGTGGCGCTTGCCCCAGGCGATCGCGTCGGCCAGGGCGACGTAGGCGCCGGTGATCGCGGCGGTACGGGTGCCGCCGTCGGCCTGGAGCACGTCGCAGTCCAGCTGGATCGTGTTCTCACCCAGGGCGTCGAGGTCGATGACCGCGCGCAGGGAGCGGCCGATCAGGCGGGAGATCTCGTGGGTGCGGCCGCCGATCTTGCCCTTGACGCTCTCGCGCTGGGAGCGGGAGTTGGTCGCGCGCGGGAGCATCGCGTACTCGGCGGTGACCCAGCCCGAGCCGGAGCCCTGCTTCCACCGCGGCACGCCCTCGGTGAAGGAGGCGGCGCACAGCACACGGGTGCGGCCGAACTCGATCAGGGCGCTGCCTTCGGCGTGGTCGAGCCAGTCGCGGGTGATGCGCACCTCGCGCAGCTGATCCGGGGTGCGGCCGTCGACGCGGTCACCGGCCGGCGCGGGCTCGGTCTGGGTCTGTGAGCTCACGGAGCTCCCTTCGTGGGGATGTTCAGGCGGACACGTCGAGGATATCCATGGGACGGACCACCTGGATCGGGCCGTCGTGGGCGGCGCGGGCCTCTGCGAGGGTGACAGCGGGCTCGGTCCAGGCCGGGATGTGGGTCAGCGCCAGCTGCCCGACGCCGGCGCGGGTCGCGCACTGCCCGGCGCGGCGGCCGGTGAGGTGGACGCCGCTGAAGCGGTCGTCGCGGCCCTCGATGTACCCGGCCTCGCACAGGAAGAGGTCCGCGCCGGCGGCCAGGTCGTCCAGGGCCGGGCAGGAGTCGGTGTCCCCGGAGTAGGCGAGCACGCCGCCCCCGCCGGTGATCCGGAAGCCGTAGGCCTCGACGGGGTGGGTCACCGCGCGCACCTCGATGTCGAGGGGGCCGATGGAGAAGTCCCGGCGGTCGGCGAGGGCGTGGTAGGCGAACGGCACGCCGTCGACGCCGGCGGGGACGTACCCCTCACGGCACAGCACCGCTGAGAGCCGGTCCGGCAGCGGCTCCGGGGCGTGGATCGGCAGCTGCGGGAGGTCGTCGCGCTCGTGGTAGGCCCAGAACACCTCGAGACCGGTGAGGTCGAGGTAGTGATCGGGGTGGAGGTGGGAGATGATCACCGCGTCCAGCTCCGCCGGGTCGATCACGCGCTGGAGCGGGCCGAACGCGCCGGAGCCGAGGTCCATCAGCACCCGCCAGAGGCGGCCGCTGGAGTCCTCCTGCTCGATGAGGTAGCTGGAGGCGGCGCTGTCGGGGCCGGCGAAGCTGCCGCTGCAGCCGATGACGGTCAGCCTCATGCCGAGACCACCGGCAGGGAGGCGGTCATGTCGAGCGTCGGCCCGAGGAAGCGGCGCGAGAGGCGGGCGAAGGACTCGCTGCCGTCCCCGTCGGCCGTCTGGGCGAAGACGTGGCGCGGCGAGCGCTCCGACTGACGCAGCTGGTCGGTGCCGCGCAGCTGGCGGTAGACGTCCAGCGCGGTCTCCTCGGCGGAGGAGACCAGGGTGACGTCCGGTCCCATCGCGTAGCTGATCGGGCCGGCGAGCATCGGGTAGTGGGTGCAGCCCAGCACCAGGGTGTCCACGCCGGCCTCACGGACCGGGGCCAGGTACTCCTCGGCGACCTCCGCGACGACGTCGCCCATGGTGACCCCGTTCTCGACGAACTCGACGAAGCGGGGGCAGGCCTGGGTGACGATCTCCAGATCGGGCGCCGCGGCGAACGCGTCCTCGTAGGCACGGGAGGTCACCGTGCCCTGCGTGCCGATCACGCCGATGCGGTTGTTGCGGGTGGCGGCGACGGCGCGGCGCACAGCGGGCTGGATCACCTCGACCACCGGCAGCTGATAGCGCTCGCGGGCATCGCGCAGCACGGCGGCCGAGGCGGTGTTGCAGGCGATCACCAGCAGCTTCACGCCGTGCTCGACGAGATCGTCCATGATCCCCAGCACCAGCGCGCGCACGTCGGCGATGGGTCGGGGCCCGTACGGACTGTGCGCGGTGTCGCCGATGTAGACCAGCTCCTCCTGCGGCAGCTGGTCGAGGATGGCTCGGGCCACGGTCAGCCCGCCCACCCCTGAGTCGAGGATCCCGATCGGCGCGTTGTTCATCCCGGCAAGGCTAGTGTCGCGGGGTCCCCGAAACACTCGTGGCGCGCTCACTGGGTGCAGTTTCACAGTCGCGCCCCTGCGCGGCCCGCTCGTTCCTCGCGGACCACTGCGGGTTCGCCGGTCGTCGTTCAGTCCTCTCTCCAAGCGACTGAGCTCCTCCCGCTCACCCCGCGCGGCCCGCTCGTTCCTCGCAGACCACGACGGGCTCACAGTTCGTCGCTCAGTCCAACGCCCGCAGCAGGCTCTCCTGCAGCCACGACAGCAGCTCGTAGACGGCGATGACGATGTCGGAGCCGACGGTGTCGTCGTCGGTCTCGCTCGCCCCCTCCACGCGCTCGCCGATCTGCTGCAGCATCCGCACGGTGTCGAAGTCGCCGTCGCGCTGGAGGTCCAGACGGTCCGCGAGCACGATCCGCACGTCGTTCAGCGCGCGCAGCACCGCCAGGGCGTCGTCATCGTCCAGCACGACCTCGCTGTGCTCGCTGCCGCTGGCGTCCAGGATCGCCATCACGCGGCGGAGGTCGGCGAGCTTGCCGTCGGCGAGGTCCTGCTGACCCAGCCGGCGGTACTCGGCGGCGAGCGTCGGATCCTCCGAGGCCGCCGGGAACAGGCGCTTGACGGCGGAGTCCGCGGGCTCGCGGGCATCGCGGCCTGCGAACTCGGCCTCCAGCCGGCGCAGCGGGTCCTCGCTCTCGGCGGCACGACGCAGCGGATCGGCATCCGAGTCGATCCCGAGGTCGCCGCGGATCAGCTCCGCGGTCTCCTGGGCGACCTGGGCGATGATCGCCTTCTCCTCGCCGTCGAGCCGGCAGGCCAGGGAGCCGTCGGGCCGACGGCGGAACGCATGCGCCATCAGTCCTCCTCCGCCTTCTCCAGCGTGGCCCGCAGGCCGTAGGAATGCATGGCCTGCACGTCGGTCTCCATGCGTTCGCGGGACCCGCGCGAGACGATCGCCCGCCCCTCCTCATGGACCTGTGTCATGAGCTGCTCGGCGACCAGGCGCGAGTACCCGAAGTAGCGGCGGAAGACGAAGGTGACGTAGCTCATCAGGTTCACGGGGTCGTTCCAGACCACCGTGCACCAGGGCCCCTCGGCATCCATCGTCAACTGGTTGCTGTGGGAGAGATCGGTCAGCGAGCCCGTGTCGGGCTCAGCCCGCGGCAGCTCGACCGGCATTCGTGCTCCTCCTGTGTCCCGCCACGTCCCGATCTGCCGGGACGCGGTGCCCGTCGAGTCTACGGGGCGCGCCCGGCGATCTGCTGGCCCGGCACGCATTACGGTGGACACTGTGACTTCCGCCCTGCTCACCGACCTCTACGAGCTGACGATGGTGCAAGCTGCCCGCCGGGCCGGCACCGCGTCGCGACGCTGCGTCTTCGAGGTGTTCACCCGTTCCCTGCCCGAGGGCCGCCGCTACGGCGTCCTCGCCGGCACCGGCCGCGTGCTCGACGCGATCGCCGACTTCCGTTTCGACGACGCCGATCTGCGCTATCTGCGCGGGGCGGGCGTGCTGGACGAGGACACGCTGGAGCATCTGGCCCGGTACCGCTTCTCCGGTGACGTCCACGGCTACGAGGAAGGTGAGCTGTTCTTCCCCAGCTCCCCCGTGCTGCGCGTCGAGGGCACCTTCGAGGACGCGGTGATCCTGGAGACGGTGGTGCTCTCGATCCTCAACCACGACAGCGGGATCGCCTCGGCCGGCTCGCGCATGATCACCGCCGCCCGCGGCCGCCCCTGCATCGAGATGGGTGGGCGCCGCGTCCACGAGGACGCCGCCATCGCCGCCGCTCGAGCCGCCTACGTCGTCGGCTTCGCCTCCACCTCCAACCTCGCGGCCGGGGCGCACTACCGGATCCCGGTGGCCGGGACCGCGGCGCACTCCTTCACGCTGCTGTTCGACAGCGAGGAGGAGGCCTTCCGCGCCCAGCTGGTCTCCCAGGGAACCGGCACGACGGTGCTGGTGGACACCTACGACGTGGAGACCGCGATCCGCACCGCGGTGGACCTCGCCGGGCCGGAGCTCGGAGCGGTGAGACTCGATTCCGGCGATCTCGCCGAGCAGGCCGGCGAGGTCCGTCGACTGCTCGATTCGCTCGGGGCGACGACGACCCGCGTCACCGCCACCGGGGATCTGGACGAGTACCGCGTCGAGGAGCTGGCCTCCTCCCCGCTGGACGGCTACGGCATCGGCACCCGCCTGGTCACCGGCGGCGGCCACCCCGCGCCCGGGTTCGTGTACAAGCTGGTCGAGCGCGAGGGGGCCGACGGGCAGATGCACCCCGTCGGCAAGCAGTCGCTGGACAAGGCGACGCTCGGCGCCGGCAAGCGTGCCTTCCGGATGCTGGTGGGCGACCGCGCCCACGCGGAGCTGGTGCTGCCCGGCGAGGCGGAGATCGCCGAGTTCGAACGGGAGCTGACCGCGGAGCTGCTGGCGGCCGAGGCCAACCCGGACTGGAGCCGCACGAATCTGCGCCCCCTGCAGGTCCCGATGATCCTCGGCGGCGAGCCGACGGACCCGTTGCCTCCCCCGGAGCGGGTCGAGAAGGCGCGTCAGCGGCACGCGGACTCAATCCGCGAACTGGATCTGCCGGCCGACGACGGGCCCGACGGCCCGATCGCCATCCCCACCGTCACCGACGGCGTCGAGGCGGCACGGGTTCTGCGCTGACGGGCTGACCGGCAGCGCCCCTCAGCGACGGCCGACGAACCAGCCGCGCACGATGTCGATGCGCGCCTGGATCTGCTCGGCACTGGCCTGGGCGACCGCCGGCCCGCCGCTGCGGCTGCGCAGCGTGTTGTGCACCGAACCGTGGGGAGTGCCGGACTTCCGCGACCAGGCCGAGACCAGGGTGCTGAGCTCCTTGCGCAGTTCCATGAGCCGGCGATGATCCACCACGCCCGGCGTCTGCGGCTGCTCGGCGGGCCCGCTGCGCTGACGGCGGGCCTGCTGCTCGGCCTGCTGCTGCTGGAGGACGGTGCGCATCTGGTCCGCATCCAGCAGGCCCGGGATGCCGAGGAATCCTTGCTCGTCCTCGCTGCCGGCCACGCCCCCGGCGCCGTACTCGCCGCCGTCGAACAGGACCCGGTCGAAGGACGCCTCGGACTCCAGCGCCTCGAAGGACATCTCGAGGTCCTCGCTGGCCTTCTCGGAGCGGTTCGCCTGCTCGATGAGGCTCTCGTCGAGGCCCGTGACCTCGTCGCCCTCGTCGGGCCGACGGTCCAGCACGTGATCGCGCTCGGCCTCGAGCTCGCCGGCGTGGGCCATCAGGATCGGCACCGTCGGCAGGAACACGCTGGCCGTCTCGCCGCGGGTCCGAGAGCGCACGAAGCGGCCCACGGCCTGGGCGAAGAACATGGGGGTCGCCGTGGAGGTGGCGTAGACGCCCACGGCCAGGCGCGGCACGTCCACGCCCTCGGAGACCATGCGCACCGCGACCATCCAGCGATCGTCGGACTCGGAGAAGGCCTCGATGCGCCGGCCGGCGCCGGCATCGTCGGACAGGACGACAGTGGGTTCCTGGCCGCAGATCTCCTGCAGGGTCGCGGCGTAGGCGCGGGCGGCCTTCTGGTCGGTCGCGATCACCAGGCCGCCGGCGTCGGGGACGTGGCGGCGCAGCTCGGTCAGCCGTCGGTCCGCGGCCGAGAGCACCGACTGGATCCACTCCCCCTTGGGGTCCAGCGCGGTGCGCCAGGCCTGCTGGGTGATGTCCTTGGTCTCCATCGCCCCGAGCTGCGCGGAGACCTCGTCACCGGCCTTGGTGCGCCAGTGCATCCGGCCCGAGTAGGTCATGAACAGCACGGGGCGGACCACGTGATCGCGCAGCGCCTCCCCGTATCCGTAGACGTAATCCGCCTTGGAGCGCAAGAAGCCCTGGCCGTCGTCCTCGTAGGTGACGAACGGGATCTGCGAGGAGTCGGAGCGGAAGGGCGTACCGGTCAGCGCCAGGCGCCTCGTCGCGGGGTCGAACGCCTCGCGCACGCCGTCGCCCCAGGTCAGTGAGTCGCCGGCGTGGTGGATCTCGTCGAGGATCACCAGGGTGCGATCGGCCTCGGTGCGGGCCCGATGCAGCGCGGGATGCATGCCCACCTGGGCGTACGTCACCGCGACGCCCTGGTAGTGGGAGCCGTGAGCGCCCTGGGCATTGGTGAAGTTCGGGTCCAGGGAGATGCCGACGCGGGCGGCGGCGTCGGCCCACTGCGTCTTCAGATGCTCCGTCGGCGCGACCACCGTGATGCGCCGGACGGTGCCCTCGGAGAGCAGGCCGGCGGCGACCTGCAGGGCGAAGGTGGTCTTACCGGCGCCCGGGGTCGCGACGGCCAGGAAGTCCTTCGGGGCGGTGCTGCGGTAGAGCTCGAGCGCCTCGGACTGCCAGGCGCGCAGCTTGGGAACCGTGCCCCAGGCGGCGCGTTCGGGGTAGGCCGGCGGCAGCGATCGCGCGGCCGCCTCGGAGGGCTGGCGGGGATCGTTCGCGGAGAACAGGGGGGAGGTATTCACAGCGTGCACCACGGTACCGCCGCAGTATGACGACCCGCCGCCGGGTCCGGTGTGAGGAAGTCAGCTCTCCCTCAGCGCCGCCCGCCGAAGAAGCCGCGGAAGCCGCCGCCGCGCCCGGAGCCGCCCTTGCCGTCGCCGCCGCCGTCCTGCGGTTCGCGCATGCCCTCGTAGATCTCCTTGCACTCGGGGCACACCGGGTACTTGTCGGGCGAGCGCCCGGGGACCCACACCTTGCCGCACAGCGCGATCACGGGCGTGCCGTCCAGCGCCGCCTGAGTGATCTTGTCCTTGCGCACGTAGTGGGCGAACCGGTCGTGGTCACCGTCGTCGGTGGTCTGCTCCTGCTCCTGCAGCTGCCGGTCGAGGACCGCGGTGCTGCCCGGTGACGCGCCCGGGTCATCGCTGTACGGGTCCATCCGGGACGGATCGGACGTGCTGGAGGACATGGCAACTCCCTCGGTCGATGTCGTGCTGGGGCGAGCTTAGCGGCCCAGCCTCCACGGAGACAGGCGTCACCCCTGGAACAATGCCCGCCATGGACGCTGTCGCCGAGTTCCTCCGCCGTCTCCCGCACGAGGTCCGACGGGTGGGCGGCTCCCTGCCGTGGCGCGTCGGCCTGCTCGCCCTGGCGATCGTGGCGAACGCCAGCTTCTATCTGCCCTCGATCCCCGCGGGCACCCCGGGCGCCGGCGTCCCCGGCCTGGACAAGGCAGTCCACCTGCTGCTCTTCGCCCTGCTCGTGTGGACCGCCGGTCGCCTACTGGCACCGCACAGACGATTCCCCATGGGATGGGTGGTGATCGCCGCGTTCGTCCACGCGCTGCTGATCGAGCTCATCCAGCTGATCGCCCTGCCCGAACGCGCCGCGGAGGGCGGCGACCTCCTCGCCGACGTCATCGGCATCGCCCTCGGCGTGGGCCTGTGGCTCGCAGAGCGTCGGCGCCACCGGGACGCCGCGCAGCACGATCCTCGCGGCGAGAGGGACCAGGAGCGCGGGGAGACCGCCTCCCAGCACTGACGCCTCGGCGGAGGGTCAGCCGTTCGGCAGCTCAGCCGTTCAGCGTGATCTCGTCCGCGTAGACCGTGGGCATAGCGCCCGTGATCGTGTCCACCGTGCCGGCGTCCTCCCGGGCCACCTGCTCCACCGCCCCCGCGACGGACTTGGTGACCCCGTCGTGGAAGACGCTGGGCACGATATAGGTCGGATTCAGCTCCTCGGCGGTGACGACGTCGGCCAGGGCGTTGGCCGCCGCCAGCAGCATCCGGTCGGTGACCCGCGTGGCATGGGCATCCAGCAGTCCCCGGAATACCCCGGGGAAGGCGAGCACGTTGTTGATCTGGTTGGCGAAGTCACTGCGGCCCGTGGCGACCACTTCGGCGTACTTCGCGGCCTCGGACGGGTCGATCTCCGGGGTGGGGTTGGCCATCGCGAAGACGACCGAGCGCTCGGCCATGGTCGAGACGTCCTGTGCGGTGAGGATGTTGCCGGCACTGACGCCGATGAAGACGTCGGCCCCCTCGATCGCGTCACCGATGGTCCCGGTGAGCTCGCGAGGATTGGTGACCTCCGCGATCCACGGCAGGCGACCGGCGAGGTTCTCACGGCCCTCATGGATGATGCCGTCGATGTCGGTGACCACGACGTCGCGCGCGCCGGCGGCGCGCAGCAGGCGCAGGATCGCGGTACCGGCCGCGCCGGCCCCGGCCAGGACGATGCGAGCGGTGGTCAGGTCCTTCTCGACGACGCGGAGGGCGTTTCGCAGGGCGGCCACGACGACGATCGCAGTGCCGTGCTGGTCGTCGTGGAAGACGGGGATGTCCAGCTCGGCGCGCAGACGGTCCTCGATCTCGAAGCAGCGCGGGGCGGAGATGTCCTCGAGGTTGATGCCCGCGAACACGGGGGCGATCGCCTTGACATGGGCGACGATGTCGTCGACCGAGTGCGCGTCCAGGCAGATCGGGAAGGCGTCGATGCCGGCGAACCGCTTGAACAGCGCGGCCTTGCCCTCCATCACGGGCATCGCGGCCAGCGGGCCGAGGTCTCCCAGCCCGAGGATCGCGGAGCCGTCGGAGACGACGGCGACGGTGTTGCGCTTGATGGTCAGTCGCCGGGCGTCCTCGGGGTTCTCGGCGATGGCCTTGACCACGCGGGCGACGCCCGGCGTGTAGACCATCGAGAGGTCGTCGCGATGCCGGATCGGCATCTTCGACTCGACGGTGAGCTTGCCGCCGAGGTGGGCCAGGAAGGTGCGATCCGAGACCTTGCCGAGCTCGACGCCCTCGATCGTCCGGAGATCATCGACGACCTCCATGGCGTGGTCATGGCCGGCGGTCAGCACGGTGATGTCGGCGCGCATGCGCTCCGGCCCGGAGGCGGAGACATCGAGCGCGGTCACGGAACCGCCGTGTTTCTCGATGCGCCCGGTGATGTCGCTGACCGCGGCGGATCGCGCCGCGAACTCGAGGCGGATGGTGATGGAGTAGCTCACGGAGGGCATCGGTGACATGAGGCACAGCCTAACGATGTCGGCGGCTCAACGGCGCACGCACCGACCCGCGGCGGAGCGACGGTTCCGGCCGCCGCTCACGATCTCAGGCGGTGAACGGCGCGACCTTGCGCGAGTACCGGTCCATGATCGTCCGTGCGCTGGTGACCTGCTCGGCGTAGCGCTCGGGGTGGGCCGAGGCCTGCACCGTCTGAGCGGCCTGACCGGGCTCCCAGTTCGCGACGTCCGGCACCGCCTGGAGGAGGCCCGGCGCGGACGAGATCTCGCCGAGGCCGAGGAAGGCGTCGATGGCCTTCTTCTTGTGCCGCACGTCGGCCGCGCTCCCCCAGCCCATCGAGGGCCGCTGCTGGAACAGACCGCCGGAGTCGAGGTCGACGGCGGGCTCGTAGTTGTACAGCCAGGACTCCACGATGGCGGTGATCAGCGTGACCGTGGTGACTGCCTCCTCGAGGCCGTGGCCCTTGCAGACGGCGATGATGAACTGCGCGTTCTCCACCTGCCACTGGTCCATGGCACCGATCTCGAAGCCCTCGCGGGTCTCCTCACGGGTCATGAACGCCTCTGTCCACGTCTCGCCCTGCGCGGAGGCGGGTGCGGCGACGGCGAGAGAGGTCAGCGAGGCGAGCCCGACCGTCCCGGCGGCGAACAGGCCGCGGCGGGACAGCGGTGCGGAGGCCGCGGCGGACCGGCCGGCGGAGGACGAAGCAGGCAGGAACGAAGACAGAGAAGACAAGAGAGCGGCACCCTTCGGGCTCGAACAACAGTGGAAGGCGCTCGGCACCTTCCGAGCTCCGCCAACGTAACGGGATGATCACGGGGTGTGAATACCCGGCGCAGCGCCAGGGTTTTCACCGCGACCTCGAGTTTCCCTTCCCATGACTGTGCGACAAACTCCTGCACACTTTCATCACGTGACGTCTGGGCAGGCCACGCGGTGATTGCACCGACCCCCGGCCCAGAAGTTCCGGCACCGCCGTCACCACTCACACAAAAAGGCAAAGCTTCCGAATGCGTCGTGGAACACGCTGCCGAGGTGGTCTGCACCACGGCGGATATATGCGCTCCGGCACACAGGAGGTCATATCTCCGCGCCGGGATCCCGAGTGCGGCGTATTCGGGCATATGCCCGTGAGTCGCCGCGGCATTCGGGTCGATGCCGAGCCGTGCGAGAACGCCCCACGGGGACGGTGAGGCCCCCGGGCCCGGCGGCTCCGGAGCGCGCCTGCGTTCAGCGACCGTCGCCGGTGGACAGCTCGGCGATCGCCTTGCGGATCCGCTTGTCCGAGACGGTCTGCTTGGTGCCGAGCTGCTGGGCGAACAGGCTCACGCGCAGCTCCTCGAGCATCCAGTCGATCTCGCGGGCGTCGGGCTGGGCGCGCCGACGGGGCGAGAGCTTGGCCCGCTCGGTGTGCCAGTAGTTCGTCAGATCGGCGATCTGCCAGGCCAGCTGCTCGTCGCGGCGCGGGTTCTCCGGCAGCTTCTCCAGGCGGATCGCATCGGCTTCGAGGTACCGGCGCAGGTCAGGCAGGTGATCGATGCCGGTGCGGGAGATGAACCCGTCACCGAGCAGCGAGGCGGCGTGCTCTCGGATCTGCGTGAGGTGGGAGAGCACGGCCAGGGACGGGACCCGGCTGAGCTCCTTGTGCAGGCGCGCGTTGACGGCGAGGGCCGAGGCGGCATCCTTCACCGCCTGGGCGGCCAGAGCGTCGTGCTCGCTGCGCACCCGCTCCAGCAGCTGGTCGTACTCGGCGCGCGTACGCACCTGGGCCTCACCCGCCAGATGCGAGGTGGCGGCGCGGGACGCGTCGGCCAGCATCGACGCCGTCGAGGAGTAGTCGGAGCCAGAGACGGCGAGCTTGGTGGGGTTGGGCAGCGCGTTCAGCACGGACGAGAGATCCGCGCCCAGCTCGCGGTCCAGCAGCGCGATCACGCCCTCGCGATGGGCGAGTGCCTGTTCGTCGGCGGTGGTCAGCACCGCCAGGTCCACGCGCTCGAGCCGCCCGTCGGCGCCCCGCCGCGCCACGAGGGAGGGGTACCCGGTGACCTTGAGCCCGCCGACGGTGGATTCGTGGACGGCCGGGATCCCCTGCTCGGGGAACGTGGGCAGGTCGGTCCGGGCGAGGTCATCGCCCTGGGACGAGACGGAGGCCTCGACCCGCTTCTGCAGTCGCTGCTTCAGAGCCTCGAGGTCATCGCCCGACCCGATCTCGCGGCCCTTGGCATCGACCACCCGGAAATGCATCCGCAGGTGGGCCGGCAGCTTGGTGAGGTCGAACTCCGGGCCGTACAGCGGGAGGTCGTCGGGGACGCCCGGCAGGTCCACGAGTTCGTCGGCCGCGGCCTCGACGAACGGCTCACCGCTGTCGGGATCGTCGTCGTGGAGTTTCGCGGCCACCGCCTTCGCCCGCTCCGGAGCCGGGACGAGATGGCGACGGATCTGCTTGGGCAGGGAACGGATCAGCTCGGTGACCAGCTCCTCGCGCATCCCCGGGACCAGCCAGTCGAACCCGCGCGGTTCGAGGCGGTTCAGCACCGCCAGCGGCACGGTGGCGGTGACCCCGTCGGCGCCCTTCGCACCGAGCTCGCCGAAGGAATAGCTCAGCGGCAGGGTGATGTCGCCCTGGACCCAGGTGTCCGGGAAGTCCGCGCGGATCGCCTCGGTGACATCCTCGTCCGCGGCCAGCAGGTCCCCTTCGGTGAGGGTGAGCAGGTCCGGGGTCTCGTGGCGCTGCTTCTTCCACCAGGAGTCGAAGTGCCTACCGGAGACGACGTGAGCGGGGATCCGCTCGTCGTAGAAGCGGAACAGCTGCTCGTCCGAGACCAGGAGATCCCGGCGGCGGGTCTTGGCCTCGAGCTCCTCCAGGTCGCTGATCAGGGCGCGGTTGTCACGGAAGAAGTGGTGGCGGGTGCGCCAGTCCCCCTCGATCAGCGCGTTCTGGATGAAGATCTCGCGGGCCGCGACCGGGTCGATGCGGCCGTAGCCGACGACGCGATCGGCGACGAGGGGCACCCCGTACAGGGTGACCTTCTCGTGCGCCATGGCGCTGGCACGCTTGGAGGACCAGTGCGGGGCAGAGTACGAGCGCTTGACCACGTGCGCGCCCGTCTCCTCGGCCCAGGCGGGATCGATGCGGGCGGCGGTGCGGCCCCACAGGCGGGAGGTCTCCACGAGCTCCGCGACCATCACGTAGTCGGGGCGCTTCTTGGCCAGCGCCGATCCCGGCCACACCGCGAATTTCGCACCGCGGGCGCCGCTGTACTCGCGGGTGCGCTCGTCGTGGAGGCCGACGTGGGAGAGCAGCCCGGCCAGCAAGGACTGGTGGATGGCCTGCGGGGAGGCGTCGTTGTCGTTCGTCGAGAGATCGACGTCCTTGGCCATGTCCCGCAGTTGGGAGTGCAGATCCCACCATTCGCGGATGCGCAGGTAGTGAAGGTGCTCGGCGCGCACCTCGCGGCGGAACGCGCTGCCGGAGAGCTCCTTGCGGCGCGCCTGGAGATGGTTCCACAGGTTCAGAAAGGCCAGGAAGTCGCTGGTCTCGTCCTCGAAGCGCTTGTGCTTCTCCTTGGCCTGCTGCTCCTGGCCGAGCGGCCGCTCACGCGGATCCTGGATGGACAGTGCCGCCACGATGATCAGCACCTCGCGCAGGGCGCCCAGACGGTGCGCCTCGATCAGCATGCGGGCCATCCGCGGATCCAGCGGGAAGCGGGCGAGGGTGCGGCCGACGGAGGTCAGCTGCCGCCCGCCGGGCTGATCGGGGGCGGCTTCGAGGGCGCCGAGCTCGTCGAGCAGACGCACGCCATCGGTGATGGCGCGGGAAGCGGGCGGCTCGACGAACGGGAAGGACTCCACATCCCCCAGCCCGAGGCTGGTCATCAGCAGCACGACGGAGGCGAGCGAGGTGCGCAGGATCTCCGGTTCGGTGAACTCGGGCCGTCCCTCGAAGTCCTCTTCGGAGTAGAGGCGGATCGCGATGCCGGGGGCGGTACGGCCGGAGCGGCCGGAGCGCTGGTTCGCGCTGGCCTGCGAGATCGGTTCGATCGGCAGGCGCTGGACCTTGGTGCGCTGGGAGTAGCGGGAGATGCGGGCCAGGCCCGAGTCGATGACGTAGGTGATGCCCGGGACCGTCAGCGAGGTCTCGGCGACGTTGGTCGACAGGATGATCCGACGGTAGGTGCCCGATGGCGGCGGGGAGAAGATCTTCTGCTGGTCCTGCGCGGACAGCCGCCCGAACAGGGGCAGCACCTCGACCGGCAGGGCGCTGCGGCCCCTCGTGCCGCGATCGAGGTGCGTGCTCAGGGCATCGGAGATCTCGCGGATCTCGCGCTCTCCCGGGAGGAAGACGAGCATGTCGCCGGGGCCCTCGGCGGCGAGTTCGTCGACGGCGTCGATGATGGCCTGGGTGAGGTCGCGCTCGATCGAGTGGACGTCCTCGAGCTCGTCGTCCTCCTCGACCTCCGCCTCCAGCACCAGCGGCCGGTAGCGGACCTCGACCGGGTAGGTGCGCCCGGAGACCTCGATGATCGGAGCCGGTTCCGTCTCGCCGGAGGGCAGGCGCTGCCCGAAGTGCTCGGCGAAGCGCTCGGGGTCGATGGTCGCCGAGGTGATGATGACTTTGAGATCCGGGCGCTGCGGGAGGATCTGCCGCAGGTACCCGAGGATCACGTCGATGTTCAGCGAGCGCTCGTGGGCCTCGTCGATGATGATCGCGTCGTAGCGCTTCAGCAGCCGGTCGCGACCGATCTCCGCCAGCAGGATGCCGTCGGTCATCAGCTTCAGCCGGGTGCCGCGACCGGTCTCACGGGTGAAGCGGACCTGGAAGCCAACGGTCCCCTCCCCCAGCTTCTCGCCCATCTCGCTCGCGATGCGCTGGGCGACCGAGCGCGCGGCGATGCGTCGTGGCTGGGTGTGGCCGATCAGCCGCTTGCCCTGCCCGTAGCCGAGCTCGAGCAGCATCTTGGGGATCTGGGTGGTCTTGCCGGAGCCGGTGGCGCCCGCGATCACGACGACCTGGTTCTCGCGGATCGCCGTCATGATGTCCTCGCGGCGCCCGGAGACGGGCAGCTCGGCGGGATAGGACAGGCGCGAGCCGGCGGCGGTGGAGGGCGTGGTCATGGCGCCTCCACTCTACGGGGCGGAAGGCCTGCAGCCCCTCGTGATTTTCGTCGGCCCGTCGACGCCTCGACCCGCGAGCAGCCGCCGCGAGCCGGGATGCCCCGACGCGGTCTACCATCGACGGGCGGGCCCGCGGCGGCGGGCCATGACCCGAGGAGGACTGCTGCCGCGATGATGCGTGCCCTGCGCAAGACCGAGCCCGGCCCGGGCCTGACCATGGTGGAGCTGCCCGAACCGGAGTGCGGCCCCTGGGACGTGAAGATCCGCGTGCTGCGCGCCGGCATCTGCGGCACCGACCTGCACATCCTCAGCTGGGACTCCTCGGCCGAGGCCATGTGCGACACCGTCCCCTTCACGCCCGGCCACGAGTTCTACGGCGAGGTCACCGCGGTCGGCGGGGAGGTCAGCGACGTGCGGGTCGGTGACCGGGTCTCCGGAGAGGGCCACGTGGTGTGCGGGACGTGCCGCAACTGCCGCGCCGGGCGCAAGCAGATGTGCATCCGCACCCGCTCGGTGGGCGTCCAGCGCGACGGCGCGTTCGCCGAGTACGTCGTGGTCCCGCACCTGAACGTGTGGGTCCATGAGCACGACGCAGGCACCGAGGTCATCACCCCGGAGCTCGGAGCGGTGTTCGACCCGTTCGGCAACGCCGTCCACACGGCCCTGAAGTTCCCCCTGATCGGTGAGGACGTCCTGATCACCGGCGCGGGGCCGATCGGTCTGATGGCGGCTGCCGTCGCCCGCCACGCCGGCGCCCGCTACATCGCGATCACCGACCTGCACGAGCACCGCCTCGAACTGGCGCGCTCGATGGGCGTGGACCTGGCGGTCAACGTCGGCCGCACCACCATGACCCAGGCGCAGCGGGAGCTGGGCATGAAGGAGGGCTTCGACGTGGGCCTGGAGATCTCCGGCCAGCCCAGCGCCCTGCAGGAGATGATCGCCAACATGAACCACGGCGGCCGGGTCGCGCTGCTCGGGCTGCCCTCGCGGCACTTCGAGCTGGACTGGACCACCGTGATCACCCACATGCTCACGCTGCAGGGCATCTACGGGCGCGAGATGTTCGAGACCTGGAACGCGATGAGCGCGATGATCTCGACCAGCCCCCTGCTGCGCGAACGCGTTCTGGCGACCGTCTCGGACGTGCTGCCCGCCTCGCAGTGGGAGCGCGCCTACGACATCGCCGGGTCCGGCAGCGGCGGCAAGGTGCTGCTGGACTGGCAGAACCTCGACTGACGTGCCGCTGAAGAGCGGCCGAGAGATAGGGAGCACCGTGTACTCGGACCTCAAGGACCAGCTGACCGCCGAGCTCGCCGAGATCGACGAGGCCGGCACGCTCAAGCGTGAACGGGTGATCTCGAGCCCGCAGAGCAACCGCATCACCGCCGGCCCGATCGGGCAGGAGGGCGCGGAGGTGCTGAACTTCTGCGCGAACAACTACCTGGGCCTGGCCGATCATCCGGAGATCATCGCGGCCGCGAAGCGAGCCCTGGACGAGCGCGGATTCGGTATGGCCTCGGTACGGTTCATCTGTGGCACGCAGGATCTCCATCTCGAGCTGGAGCGCGCCGTGTCCGGATTCCTCGGCACCGAGGACACCATCTTGTTCTCCTCCTGCTTCGACGCCAACGGCGCCGTCTTCGAGCCGTTGTTCGGCGCGCAGGACGCGATCATCTCCGATGAGCTGAACCACGCATCCCTCATCGACGGCATCCGACTGTCGAAGGCGGCTCGCTACCGGTACCGCAACGCCGACCTGGAGGATCTGCGCGCTCAGCTCGAGGCGACGCGGGCCCAGAACGATGGCTCGGGCGCACGGCGCACCATCATCGTCACCGACGGGGTGTTCTCGATGGACGGCTACCTCGCGCCGCTGCCGGGCATCTGCGACCTTGCCGACGAGTACGGCGCCCTGGTGCTGGTCGACGACTCCCATGCCGTCGGGTTCATGGGAGCCACCGGCGCCGGCACGCCCGAGCACTTCGGGGTCTCCGACCGGATCGACCTCTACACCGGGACCTTCGGCAAGGCCCTCGGCGGGGCCAGCGGCGGCTACGTCTCCGGGCGGGCCGAGATCGTGGCGCTGCTGCGGCAGAAGGGACGGCCCTACCTCTTCTCGAACTCGCTGGCCCCCTCGATCGTCGCCGCGACCCTGACCGCGCTCGAGCTGGTCGAGGGCAGCGCGGACCTGCGGGCGACGCTGATGCGCAACACCGAGCTCTTCCGGCGCCGGATGAGTGAGGAGGGCTTCGACCTGCTCGAGGGCGAGCACGCGATCGTCCCGGTGATGTTCGGCGACGCCGCGCTGGCCGGCCGGATCGCCGACGCCATGCTCGAGCGCGGCGTCTACGTCGCGGCGTTCTCCTACCCCGTCGTCCCCCGGGGCAAGGCCCGCATCCGCGTGCAGCTCTCCGCTGCTCACCGCGAGGCCGACGTCGAGGCCGCCGTGGCCGCGTTCGTCGACTCCCGGGCGGCGGTGCAGGGCTGACCGTCCCCGGCAGGACGTTCCCGCGGGAACGCCTCGGCAGCCTCACGGATCGTTCCCGCGGCGGCCCCGCGCGAGGGAAGAACGTTCCCGCGGGAACGTCTCGCCGCGGTCGTGGCCCCTGAGCGGGCGCCGGTCTCCGGTGGGCGCCGGGCTCCGCGTGCCACGGGCTCGTGGTCCCCGGGTCAGCCCTCGTAGTGCGCCGCGCTGCCGTACAGGGGTTCGGTGAAGGCGGAGACCTGGTCACTGCGGTCCCCCGCCTGCAGCTGGTAGGTCACGAACGCCCCGAACCCGTCGGCCGCCGTCCGCTCGGCCAGGTCCCGCACGAACGCCGGTTCGTCCGAGCCGGAACCGGGGGTGAGGTCGACGGCTGCGGCCCCGTAGCGATCGCGCGGCAGGCCCGGCACCGGGTAGTCGCGGTACGCCCCGTAATAGGGATTCCACGCGTAGTCGATCATGTCGCCGACGCGCACGCCCTCGTACTCCTGGCGCTCGGCGGAGGGCCCGATGACGTAGAACGTGATCAGCCGGTTCGGCAGTCGCTTGCGCAGAGCCTCGACGAAGTGCACGAAGGAGTGGTCGTTGGGCTGACCGGTCCCGTTCTCGCCGTACCGGGACCACTCGTCATCGATGTCCACGCCGTCCAGCCCGTACCGGCGCACCGTCCCGGCGACCTGCTGGGCGAAGCGGTCCGCGGCGGCCCGGTCCGGGAAGTTCGCGAAACCCGCCCCCTGGTGATTGCCCAGCAGCGAGAGAACCACCTTGATCCCCTTCTCCTGCAACGGGCCGATCGTGGTCTCGGCCTCGTCGAGCACGTGCTGCACGTTCTCGTTGCAGTGGAGGTAGGCGGAGGTGCCGTCGTAGTTGATGTTGGCCGCGAAGATGGAGGCGATGTCGAAGGCCGCGGTGCCGTCATCCAGGGTGTACGCGCCGGCGTTCTCCAGACTGTTGTGGTTGACCTCGATGTAGGCGACCGAGGCGATGCGGCCCGGATCCCGACGCGGCGGGGCGGCGAGGGCGGGCGCGGAGAGCGCCGCGCCTCCGAGGGCGACTCCCCCCAGTCCGGCGAGCAGTGTTCGGCGATGCACCATGGGAACGATGACCTCTCGACGTGTCCGACCGGTCCGCGGCAGCGCGGCGGTCCCGGCGCGATGGGTGGAAGCACAGTAGCAACCGCGCGCGAGAGCGTTCCCGCGGGAACGTCTCCGCGCCTCCGCTCAGCTGTACTGAGTGGCCAGCCCCTTGTCCTTGGCGGCGTGGAAGGCCTCGTGCCGATCGTCCCGCAGTTCGATGATCTCGGTAGCCCGGTCGTTGCGGCCGTCGACGATGACCACGTAGGTGACCGGCTCGTCCTCGGGCCAGTACGCCTCGAGGGTCTGCTGCGTATGCTCGGTGGCGTCCCGGACCTCCAGCGGGGTGTATACCGCCGGGTCGCCGGTGGACAGGCGGCGCCAGGCCTCCCCCGCGTCCTCGCGCAGGTCGAGCATCAGGGTCTCGAGCGGCCGGCCGTCACGCAGCCGCCACACTCGGTTGCGCCCCGCCAGCCACAGCATCGTCGCCGGGGAGCCCACGAGCAGCACGCCGGCACCGATCACCAGGGGCCACATCCCCTCCACCAGGCCCCAGATCACCAGCGCGAGCATGATGACGGCGGAGAGCAGGGCGTTGAGGAGGAAGAAGCGCGACTGCGGGTGCGTGGCGAGCTCGAAGCGGTCGGGGCGGCTGGCGAGTGCCGGGTCACCGGGGCGGGGCATGAACGTCTCCTGGTCGAGTGAGTAGTCCTCCGCGGCAGTGTAGGGCCGGGTGAGGCTCGGGGAGGCTGATTCCGCCCGATCGACTCAGCCCTGCTGCTGGGGGTACTTGCCCTCGGCGGCGATCCGCTTGTTGAGCTCGGCGAGGTACTCACTCTCGTCGAAATCCAAGGGCACCTCGCGCCCGGTCCAGGCCGAAAGGTGGATCGCGTTGGCCAGGCGCACCCCATGGATGCCGTCGGAGCCGGGAGCGAGGAGATCCTCTCCGAAGAGCACGTGGCGGGCGAAGTTCTCCAGCACGCCGGCATGCTGGCCGCCCCAGACCGAAGAATCCTCGATCGTCTCGGTGCTGACCAGGTCGCCCTGCCCGGCGGTGTTCCCGCGCATCAGCTCGCGGGCGCTCTCGGGGGTGGTGGCGTCGGAGATCTCCTTCTCGCTCTTGGCGTAGCGGTGCACGGTGGCCGTCTTCGATCCCTCGACGAGGATCTTGCCGCGGCTGCCCAGGATCTCCAGCCGGTCGGTCCCCTTCATGTCGTGGGTGCAGGTGATGAAGGTGCCGGTGCGACCGTCGCCGTAGTCCACCAGCGCCGTGACCTCGTCCTCGACGGCGATGTCGCGGCGGAATCCGAAGCCGGCCTTGGCGAACACGGACTTCGGGATGCCGCAGATCCACTGCCACAGGTCCAGCTGGTGCGGCGACTGGTTCACGAGGACCCCGCCGCCCTCTCCGCCCCAGGTGGCGCGCCACGCGGACTGCTCGAAGTAGCCCTGCGGACGCCACCAGGTGGTGATGATCCACGTCGAGCGCAGCACCTCACCGATCTCGCCGGCCTCCACGATCTCCTTGATGCGCCGGTACAGCGGGTTGTTGCGCTGGTTGAACATGATCGCGAACGGCACCTCCGGGTGCGCGGCCGCGACCTCGTTCATCGTCCGCACCTGGCTCGTGTGCACGGCGGCCGGCTTCTCCACCAGGGTCGGGAAGCCTGCCTCGATCGACGTGATCGCGGCCGCGGGGTGCTCATAGTGCGGGATGGTAGTGACGACCGCGTCGACGGACCCCGAGGCGAGCATCTCGTGCAGGGTCGCGAACGTCGGCACCCCGGGGTGCGTCTCGCTCGCCGCGGCACGTGCTGCCGGATCGGTGTCGCTCAGGGCGCCGAGGCTCATGTGCGGCACGAGACCCTCGGCGATGAACCGCGCGTAGGCGGAGCCCTGCGTGCCCGTTCCGAGGATGCCCAGGCGCACCACCGGCTCGGTTCGGGGGGCTTCCGCACCGGAAGTGGACGTCGTCGTCATGTGCTGCGCCTTTCATCTCGCCTCTGCCGCAGCGACCGGAGCAGGTCGCCATCAACCAGAGTCCTGCAGGACTGACCCGAGACTGGGGTCACATCACAGGATTCCACAGCAGTTGCACGCCGTTGCACGGGCAACCTGCGGCAAACCTCCGATATGACCCGCGCCACTGGATACCGTGGCGGCGATGAGCGGCGGTCGGACCGCCGTCCCCGGGCGATGCGGCCCGGACCGACCCAGGAGGTTCCCATGGCACGAATCGGCATCCAGCTCATGATGCTCAAGGACCACGTCGCCCGCGACGGCATCACGGCCGTCCTGGAGCGCGTGAAGAACACCGGATTCCAGGTCGTGGAGGTCTCGCAGATCCCGATGACCGAGGACAACGTGGCCGGCATGGAGGCCGCGCGCGAGAGTCTGGGCATCGAGTACGCCGCGATCTCCGGCAAGACGTCCGTCCCCGCCGGCAGCGACGACCTCAGCCTCGCCGAGCACTTCGATCGTCATGTCGAGCATGCGCGGCGCCTGGGCACCTCTCTGATCCGCATCGGGATGATGCCGCGGGAGGCGATGCGCTCCCGCGACGCTCTCCTGGCCTTCTGCCGGGAGGCCGACAACTACGCCCGGCGCCTCGCGGACGAAGGGCTCAGCCTCAGCTATCACAATCACCACGTCGAGTTCGCCACGATCGATGGCACGACGGTGCTCGACATCATCCGCGAGCAGGCCCCGCATCTGCGCTTCGAGATCGACTGCCACTGGGTCCAGCGCGGCGGGCGGGATCCTGAGCGCACCCTGGCGGCTTTCGAGGGCGTCCTCGACCTCGTCCATCTCAAGGATTACCGCATCGTGCTGCCCGGTCAGGAGCTCTTCGACCGGCTGGACAGCGGCGACGGCGCCGCCTGGGGCGAGTACTGGGCCCGCGACATCGTCCAGTTCGCAGAGGTCGGTCAGGGCACGCTGGACTGGAAGCCGGTCATCGAGCAGGGCATCGCCTCCGGCGCGCAGCACCTGCTGATCGAGCAGGATCAGACCTACGGGCGAGACATCTTCGAGTCGCTGGCGATGAGCCGGGCCCACCTGGTCGAGCTCGGCTACGAAGAGCTCATCACCGGCTGACGGCGAGGCTGGCCGCAGGACATGAGAGCAGGGCATGAGAGCAGGACATGAGAGCCGGGCATGAAAAAGGCCCCCTCCCCCGCACATCAGTGCAGGTGAGGGGGCCTTTCATCGTGAGTGCAATGGTGGAGACGGCGGGAATCGAACCCGCGTCCGATAGTGCGGAGCGAGGGCTTCTCCGGGCGCAGTCCGTAGTAACGCTTTCTCAGTCCCGACGCTCGCACGGACACGTCGTCGGCGGACTCAGTCACTCTGAGTTGTTCACCCGACCCCGATGACGAGGGCCGGAAGCAGTGGCTCCTTAGATGATGGAACGACCCGGGTCAGGAGCAAGCCCGGGGTTCCAGACTGCTATCGCTGATCAGGCAGCGAGAGCGAAGTCAGTGCGCTTGGGTTCGGCACTTATTGGTTTCCAGAGGACATTAACGAGACGACTCTGGGTTCTCGGCCCGCTTCCCCTCGCTGGACAACTACCGTCGAAACCGATCGTCCCCCAGCGTGGGTGGCAGCACAGATTGTGACGGCCTCGAAGGCCGCCCATGCACTCACTCTGTAGTTGTCAAACACCCACGAACGACGGGTCTCCCCGTGCGTCGTGCATCTACTCTACAGGGCCCAACCCCGCAGCCGAAGAGTTTATTCCTCAGCTCACGGCGAACTGCGGCCGGGCTGGACGGCGCAGCCGAGCCCGCGAGACGATACGGCGATGATCGGGTTCTCGGCGGCAGGCGTGCAGGTTCGGCTCGACGACGACACCCTGCGGGAGGTCGTGGAGGATCCGACGGCATTGGCCCAGTGGTGCGAGTCGAACCCGGAGGATCCCCGCACAGCCGCCTACCTGCGGATGCTCGGCCGGCTCGAGGAGGCCGCCGTCGCGGCACGCCGGAGTCTCGAGAGCACCGGCCTACCACCGCTGGTCCGAGCCGTCCGGCGGGTGCGCTACGGACACGTCCTGCAGTGGCAGGGGGCCTTCGTCCCCGCCGAGGAGCAGTTCGACCTCGCCGCGGAGGAGACGGGGCTCGACGATCCGACGTCCCCGTCGTCGCTGTCGGTCCTCGCCTCCGTGTTCCAGCACCGTGCGAAGTGCCGGTTCGAGCATGCCGCGCACGAGCTGGCGGCCGACCGGCCGCGTGCCGCGGGGATGCTGAGACAGCGTGCGCTCGAGGACGCCCGGCGTGCTCTGCTGATGCGGGAGAACCTCAGCGGTACCGATGATGCGTCCTTGGACGCCAGCCGACAGGTCGTCGCGCGGCTCGAGCGCGCTGACTGAGAGCAGCGGATATCAGTCCTTGTCACCGGCGGCATCGGCCTCGGCGACGTCCAGCGCGACCAGCAGACCGGGCTCCGAGTCGAGGTACCACACGCCCATCGCCTCGGCCCCGAAGGTCGCCTCGGGGTCGTGCTCCCAGGCGACGGTGCACTCGACGGGCTCGGTCGATCCTGCCGGCAGCGGCTCAGAGCATTCCGGGGCGACCATGGGTGCATCCAGCACCCCGTAACCGTTCTGGCTGTTGACCGTGGACTCGACCGTGGCGGCGAGTTCGTCGGCGGGGATCTCCTCCGCGTTGAACATCGAGCCCTGGCCGACGCCGACCAGGTTGCTGCCCTGATCCGTGAAGACCTCGAGGGCGTCGTCGGACGGGGGGTCGCCCACGCTGACCAAGAGCGCCGGCGAACCGGCGGGATCGTACCCGGAGGGCGCCCGGACGGCCATGACCGTCAGGTCCTGCTGCCCGTCCAGGCCTTCGATCGCGAACTCCGCGGTGCAGTCGACGGACGCCCCGTCCTCGTAGGTGAGGTCCCCGTTGCACGAGGGTTCGGATGCCCCGCTGACCGCGGTGTGGTCGGCGAGGATCTCCGCGATGTCTCCTGCTGCGGCGCTCCAGGTCTCCTGGTCCGTGTCGACCACGTCCGAGACGCCGTCGACGATGTACAGCACTGCGGGTGGGCGGTTCATCGCCGCGCCACCGGCCCCGTCCCCGTCGGAGGGCTCCGCGCCCTCCTCTCCGTCCGACGGCTCGGTGTCCTCGCCGCTCGCAGCGGGGTCCTGACCATCGCTGGCCGAGGTGCCGTCGTTCGAGGTCGGGGCCGCGTCCTCGCCGGCTGATGTGCAGGCGGCGCTGGTGGTTGCCAGCGCTAGGGCAGCGGCGGCGACCAGAGCTCGACGCAGGGGCAGGCTCGAACGCATGGACAGGCCTCTCGTGATCGACCGCAGGAAGATCCGCGATGCATCGGTGGCGTCGGTGATCACCGACACATCGCGACGCTATCCAGCGGACACGAGCAAAGTCAAAAGAGGGTAAAGCCTCGCGTCAGGCGAGCTCGGCTCAGGCGAGCTCGCGTCGCCGCATCGCGCGCTCGGCCTCACGCATGTCCTGCTTCTCGCGCAGCGTCTGGCGCTTGTCGTACTCCTTCTTGCCGCGTGCCAGGCCGATGAGCACCTTGGCATGCGATCCGAGGAAGTACAGCTCCAGCGGCACGATCGTGAATCCCTTCTCGCGGGACTTGCTCGCCAGCTTCACGATCTCCTGCTTGTGCAGCAGCAGCTTGCGCTTGCGGCGGGTGGCGTGGTTCGTCCAGGTGCCCTTCACGTACGGCGCGATATGCACAGCGTCCATCCACACCTCGCCGCCGTCCACGTAGCAGTAGCCGTCGACCAGAGACGCTCCCCGCTCGCGCAGCGACTTCACCTCGGTGCCCGTCAGCGCGATCCCGGCTTCCCAGGTGGCGTCGATGAAGTAGTCGTGACGTGCCCGCTTGTTCGAGGCGATGAGCTTCTTCTCGGGACCGTCGACCGTGCCGGTCTTCTTCGCCGCAGCCTTCTTCGCCGCCATGATGTCCCTCCGACCTGCCATCGATCCACTGTGCATGCCCGGCTGCGCTCTGGGTGCAACCGGACGTCCCAGCTTACGCCGGGGCGTCTGTGCGACGCGAGCGAATATGGCCGGTCAGTCACGCCCGGCCGGAGGGCCGGGCCGATCGGGCCGGAATCGCCGCCTGAGCTTCCGGGCCGACGGGACGCCTCACATGTACTTGGTGGGGTTGACGGCGTTGCCGTCCTCATGGATCTCGAAGTGCAGGTGGCAGCCCGTCGAGGAGCCGGTGGTGCCCACGTACCCCACCGTGTCCCCGGCAGAGACCTGCGCGCCCACGGGCAGGGCGTAGCTCTGCAGGTGGTGGTAGGAGCTGGTGATCAGGTGGCCGTTGTGGATGCCGTGGCTGAGGATGATCTTGTTCCCGGCTCCGCTGTTCCAGGTGCGCTGGATGACGCGCCCGGAGTGGGTGGCTCCCACCGGGGTTCCGCAGGCCGACGGGAAGTCGACACCGGCGTGGAGCTTGCGGGTGCCGTAGATGGGGTGGACGCGCCAGCCGAAGTTCGAGTTCAGGCGGCCGCCGACCGGGTGCTGCCAGGCGCCGCCGGTGTTCGCAGAGCCGCTGGAGGAGTCGCCTCCGCTGCTCTGTGCCTTCTGCTGCGCCCGCTCCTCACGCTCGCGCTCCTGCTGCGCGAGCTCCTCGATCTCGTCGTCCAGCGTGCTGCTGCGCGTCTCGAGCTCGGACTCCTGGTCCTCGTACTCGGTCTTCTTGTCCTCGAGCTCGTCCCGCTGGCGCTTCTGGTCCGCGTAGAGGTCATCGAGGTCCTGCTTCGCCTGCGCGGCCTCATCCTCGGCGTCCTCTCGGCGCTGGACGGCCTCCTCGGCCTCCTGCTTGAGGTCGTCGATCTCCTCGCGCACGGCGGTGAGCCGGTCCGCCGAGTTCTCGGTGACGGACTGGTCGGTGCGCAGCGTGTCCAGCCGCGACCCCTGCGAGGAGAGCGTCAGCCGGTAGTTCATCGAGCGGTCGACGGTGTCCTGCGGTTCCTGCCCGCCGACGTAGACGCTGGAGGGGTTGGGGACGCCGCCCCCCTTGTACGCGGCGATCGCGACCTCGGCGAGTTCCTCGTCGCTGCGGTCGACCTCTTCCTGACCGGACTTGACCTCGCCCGAGAGCTCTTCTTCCTCCTCCTGGGCCGCGTCCAGCCGCTCCCCGGTCTCGAGGTCCTCCTCGCGCGCCGCTTCCAGCTCCTCCTGAGCATCCTCGAGATCCTGCTGGGCCTGAGGGATCAGCAGTTCGGTCTCGGCGAGCGCGAGGTAGGTGTCGGCCAGGTCCTCGTTGACACCTTCGAGTTCGAGGCGCAGGTCCTCGAGCTGCTGATCGACCTCCTCGCGCTCGGCGATCTTCTCGTCCTTGTCCCCGTCGGCCGCGGCCGGCGGGAGAGGGGACAGAAGCGGGACGAGGGCCAGGGCCGCGACCGCGAGGAAGCCGGCCGGACGCCGCAGGATGTTCTGGGACATGCTCACACCTTCAGATAGCGGTTCAGGGAGACCACGGACGAGGCGATGGACAGGACGGCGCCCAGCGCGATCAGGATCGGCGCGGCCCAGATCAGGTCCTCGGCGCCGACCGTGACGAGCTGCTGACCGAGGGTCGGGGCGAGCCAGCCCTGGACGATGTAGTGCAAGCCGACCCAGAGCATCCCGGAGGCGATCACCCCGCCGATGATCGCGGCGACGGCTCCCTCCAGCAGGAACGGCAGACGGATGAAGAGGTTGGAGGCGCCGACCAGGCGCATGATCGCGATCTCCCGGCGCCGGTTGGCGACGGACATGCGAATCGTCGTGGCCACCAGCAGCAGGGCGGCGATGAGCATGAGAACGGCCAGTCCCAGCGCGAACATGGTCGACTGGTTCAGCACGTCGATGAATGGCGCGAATGCGCTGAGCAGGTCGGTGACCTCGTCGACGCCGTCGCGGCCCTGGAAGAACTCGACCACCGCAGCGGATTCATCGGCGTTCTCGAGGGTGATGTGGAAGGAGACGGGCATGTCCTCCGCGGTGAAGTTGGAGACGAATCCCTCCCCCGCGAACTGCTCCTGGTAGATCGACAGCGCCTCGTCCTGACTGCGCTCGGTGTACGAGGAGATGTACGGGGAGAGCACATCGCCCTCCAGCGCCTGCCGCACGGAGTCGATCTGCGCATCGGTCGCCGCGCCACCGGCGCACGAGGAGGAGGTCGAATGCGGCGAGCACAGGAAGATCGTCACCTGGGACTGCTCGACCAAGGTCGACTTCATGTCCATGATCTGCTTCTGCATCAGCAATCCGGTGCCGACGAAGGTCAGCGAGACCGCGGTGACGATGACGACGGAGATGACCATGGCGATGTTCCGCCACAGGCCCGTGAAGATCTCGCCGAGGATGTACCGCGCCCTCATCGCCGCCTCCCCTCGTCCTCATGCTCATGCTCGTGTCCGTCCTCGGCGAAGGGATCCTCCTCCTGGGCGCGGCGGGCGTCGCGCTCGTCGATCAGCTCCTCCTCCAGGACGTCGCCGGAGCGCGCGTCCTCACCGGTCGCCATGGCGTCATCGCTCAGCGGATGCTCGCCGCGACGACTGGAGTCGTCCGGCAGGTTGCCGGAGATGACGCTGTGCGGCACGACGGTCTCGTACAGCCCGGCGGCCTCGTCGCGAACCACCCTGCCGCCGACCATCTCGACCACGCGGCGACGCATCCGGTCCACGGCCGCCTGGTCGTGCGTGGCCATGACCACGGTGGTGCCGCGCTCGTTGATCTCGGCGAGCAGGTCGAGGATTCCTTCGGCGGTCGAGGGGTCGAGGTTGCCGGTGGGCTCGTCGGCCAGCAGGATCGAGGGCCGGTTCACGTAGGCGCGAGCGATGGCCACACGCTGCTGCTCACCACCGGAGAGCTCATGGGGCATCCGACGCCCCTTGTCCTCCAGGCCCACCATCTCGAGCATCTCGGGGACCAGGCGGCGCACGACCTTGCGAGGCGTGCCGATCACCGCGAGGGCGAATTCGATGTTCTGGTAGGCCGTCTTCGACGGCAGCAGCCGGAAGTCCTGGAAGACCATGCCGATATCGCGGCGCAGCGACGGCACCTTCCACGACGGGATGCGCGAGAGGTCCTTGCCGGCCACGTACACCGTGCCGCGACTGGGCGCGGTCTCCTTGAGGACCATCCGCATCATGGTCGACTTCCCGGATCCGGAGGCCCCGACCAGGAACACGAATTCCCCGCGGGTGAACTCGATGTCGAGATTCTCCACCGCGGGGTGCTGACCTCGCATGTACGTCTTGGTGACGTTGTCGAAACGGATCACGGGAGCCTGTCACATCGGGGGAACGTGGTGCCGTTCCAGAGTAGGGCCGCACTGCCGCGACGCGCCGCAGGCGCGATGAGCTGACGAGTCAAAACCTGGTCAAAGGCGGGTGCGGCCGCTCACCGTCGCCGATCCGGGGCCTCACCGGCCCGTGCAGCTGACCGGCCCCGTACAGCTCGCCGGGCCGGTGGAGCCCGTCGGTCCGGTGGATCTCGTCGGGCCCGGGGCAGGCGGCGGGTCTGCCCGCCTCAGTCGGCGAGCTTGCCCTGCTCGGCGCGCCAGCGGATGCCCGCGTCGATGAACTCGTCGATCTGCCCGTCGAACACTGCGGAGGGGTTGCCCTCCTGGTGCTCGGTCCGCAGGTCCTTGACCATCTGATACGGGTTCAGCACGTAGGAGCGCATCTGGTCGCCCCAGCTGGCCTTGACGTCGCCGGCCAGCTCCTTGCGCTCGGCGGCCTCCTCGGCCTTCTTCAGCAGCAGCAGCCGCGACTGCATGACGCGCAGGGCGGCGGCGCGGTTCTGGATCTGGGACTTCTCGTCCTGCATCGAGACCACGGTGCCGGTGGGGATATGGGTCATGCGGACTGCGGAGTCCGTCGTGTTCACGGACTGCCCGCCGGGGCCGGAGGAGCGGAACACGTCGATCTTCAGTTCGTTCTCGGGGATCTCGATGGAGTCGGTGGACTCGATCAGCGGGATCACCTCGACGGCGGCGAACGAGGTCTGGCGGCGGCCCTGGTTGTCGAAGGGGCTGATGCGCACCAGGCGGTGGGTGCCGCCCTCGACGGAGAGGGTCCCGTAGGCGAACGGAGCGGTGACCTCGAAGGTGACGGACTTCAGCCCGGCCTCCTCCGCGTAGGAGGTGTCCATCACCTTGGTCGGGTAGTTGTGGCGCTCGGCCCAGCGCAGGTACATGCGCATGAGCATCTCGGCGAAGTCCGCCGCGTCCACCCCGCCGGCGCCGGCGCGGATGGTCACCACGGCGCTGCGCTCGTCGTACTCGCCGGAGAGCAGGGTGCGCACCTCGAGCTCGTCGAGGGTGCGGTGGATCGAGGTGAGTTCGCGCTCGGCCTCGGCGAGGGTGTCGGCGTCGTCCTCCTCCTCGGCGAGCTGGACCATCACCTCGATGTCCTCGATGCGCTGGGACAGCTCGCTGATGCGGCGCCGCTCGGACTGGGCGTGGGAGAGATTCGAGGAGACCCGCTGCGCGTTCTCGACGTCGTCCCAGAGGTCCTGGGCCGAGGCCTGCTTCTCCAGGTCGGCGATCTTGGCGTCGAGCGCCTCGATGTCGGTCACCTGCTCGATCGACGACAGGGTCGACCGCAGACGGGGGATCTCTTCGGAGAAGTTGATGGAAGCCACGAGGGGTGAGTCTACGGCAGAGGTCCGGATCGGGCCGAGGCGATCGCCCTGTTCAGCAGTGTCCGCCGTGATTCATGTCCTGCCCGGCTCCGCATCCGGCGCCGAGCTCGCGTCCCCGTCGCCGGAGTCGGAGACCGAGCCGCTGGACAGCCATGCTCCGACGTCGCGGCCCACGTCCACCAGCCATACCGGCGCATTCTCCATCGCCTGCTGCGCCGAGCCGGCCCGCGAGAGCAGGTCCCAGGCCCGGGTGATGCCCGCCTCCCGCAGTTCGTGGGCGCTCAGGGTGATGGCACCGGCCACGGCGGCCACGGGCAGGCCTCTGTCCCGGGCGCGGCGCGCGACCTCGGCGGGCCCCTTGCCCTGCAGGGTCTGTGCGTCGAGTTTTCCCTCGCCGGTGATCACGACGTCTGCGCGTTCCAGGAGACCGTCGACCCCGGCCAGCTCGAACACGGCGTCGGCTCCGGAGCGCTGCTCGGCGCCCAACAGGAACAAGGCGTACCCGGTCCCGCCCGCCGCGCCGGCCCCGGACAGGTCGAGACGGGTGTGCTCAGGGTCCAGCAGGGCTGCGGCGCGGGCGAGGATCCCGTCGGCGTGTTCGATGTCCGCGGCCGGGAGGCCCTTCTGCGGTCCGTAGACGGCGGCAGCGCCGTCCGGCCCCAGCAGGGGGTTGGTGACATCGCTCGCCGCGACGAGGGTGACGCCGTCGAGAGCGGCGCGCGCCGGGCCGAGATCGACCGAGGCGAGGATGGCCAGGCCGTCGAGGCCAGGGCCGATCTCGAGCCCCGCGGAGGTGCGCAGGCGTGCCCCGAGGCCTTGCAGCATCCCGGCTCCGGCGTCGGTCGAGGAGCTGCCTCCGAGGCCGACGGTGATCGTGCGGGCTCCGGCGTCGACGGCCGCGAGGATCAGCTCGCCCAGCCCCCTGGTGGACGCGGTGCGCGGTGCGAGCGTCCCGCCCGGCAGGGCGCGCAGGCCGACGACCTCGGCGAGCTCGACCACGGCATCGTCCCCGTGCAGTGCCCACTGCGCCGGGCGCAGCTCGCCGGTCGGTCCCGTCGCGGTGGTGATGCGAGGCTGCGCACCGGCGGCGATGGCGGCGTCGACGGTGCCGTCCCCGCCGTCGGCGATGGGGCAGCGCAGAACCGTCGCTCGGGGTGCCGTCTCGGTGATCCCGAGGCTGAGGGCGTCCGCGACGTCGGCGGCGCTGAGGCTTCCCTTGAACTTGTCCGGGGCGATGAGAACGGTGGGGGCGGGAGGTCGGGGCGGCACGGCGGTCATCGGGCTCTGGCTTCTCCTTCGACTCTCAGGGGGATGGACGTCCCGCTCCCCCGGGTGAACCATCCCACCAGAGGCGGGTTCGTGGTCGCGACCAGCGTGACCCGGACCGTGCCGTCCGCATCGACCGAGACGTCCGCGACGTGCAGGTCCTCGGTCCGGTCGCTGCGCAGCGGATAGTCGCGCAGCTGGTCCTGCGCGGCCCGGCGCGCGGAGCCGGCATGGATGGCCGCGCCGTCATCGGGATCGTAGATGCGGGCGGGGTCGACCGCCTGGGACGCGGCCAGGGCCGCGCTGTCCGCGGCGTCCTGGAGCCCGTTGCGCTCGAGATGGACCCCTGTGACCGCTGCGCCGACGCCGGTCACCATCAGGATGACCACCAGCACACCAGTGGTCAGGACGGTCATCGATCCTCTCGCATCCCGCAACCGGGCGGCGAGGCATGTGCCCGGGCCCGTCCGGCCGTGCCCCGCCATCAGGACCCCGCCCGGTACCGGTCGACCTGGACGGCGTGCGCTGCTCCCACGGCGACCGGGCCGTTGTTGCCGAGCACCGGGCCGAGCCCTGGCACCTGGACGGGGATCCGCACCTGTGCAGTCACGGTGCCTCCTGGCGTCGCGCACGGGTCCTCGCTGCAGCTGATCTCCACCACGTCGCTCGCGGCGAGCCGGTAGTCCCCCAGCACCAGCGCAGCGTGCTCTTCGCTGCGGGCCGCCGCGACCCGGGGGTCGGACTGGGTCGCGTGGATGCGGGCAGCGTCCCGTGCGATCGTGTCGGCTGCGAACACAGCGGACTGGACCGAGCCGAGTGTGAGCACGAGATAGAGCGACGGGATCAGGAGAGCTGCGGCGAGCACGACGAATTCGACCAGAGCGTTGCCGTCCTCGTCGGCCGGCCGGCCGACGCTCACCACGATTCCTCGTCGATCGAGCGGCCCTGGACGGTGAGGCCCGCAGACGGTCCGAAGAGCCCCACCAGCGGCAGTTCCGCGGTGACCTCGACGTGGATGGTGCCGTCGGGGTCCTGGACCGCGGTGGACTCCGCCTCGAGTGCTGAGCCGAAACGATCCTCGATCAAGCGCTCCGTGCGATCGGCACCGTCCTGGGGCGTCGAACCGACCAGAGCGGCGTGATGCGCTCCCTGCACGGCTGCGTCGATGAGCGTGTTGCGGGTGTGGACGATGAGTGCAGCCTGGACGACTCCCAGCGCGATCATGATCACCAGCAAGGCGACCATGGGGAACTCGGCCACCGCGGCGCCGTGCTCTCCTCGCAGCCGCTCCGCCACGTGCTGCCGAGGGCGTGCAGAACGGCCCTGCCATCGGTGCGAGGGCAGGTCAGGGAGAGAGCGGGCCGAGGCGTTCACGCTGGTGAGAGTTCGCTCTGGTCGGTCACATCGACCCGTCGAGGAACGGGGCCATGGCGTTCTGGAAGATCTGGACGATCTGCTCGGAGGCGACGGCCCACAGCGCCACCACGATGCCGGCAGTCATCAGCGTGATGAGAACCCAGCCCGGTACGTCCCCGCGTGTGGAGCTGAGCCGGGCGAGCAGCCGGGCGGTGAGCGTGGGCCGGCTCCGATCGACCCGGGGGCCCGATCGCGGGATCGCGCGGGTGGGGTCGCTTTCGCAGGCCGGGCGGGCGCGGCGGTGAAGCGTGGTGCGGTGGATGGTCATGCGTGCCTCCTCGGGCTGGGCCGGGCAGAGCGCCCGGATGGGATGACAGATGGGAAGTCAGTCGTCGGGCTCAGGCGCTTGACCTGAACGGCGGATGGGTGGCGGCAGGCCCCGGAGGCGGTCACAGCGAGATCTCCAGTACGGCGAGGCCCGGGAAGATGGCGAAGACGATCACCAGGGGAAGCACGAAGAACACGACGGGCATCAGCATGTAGATCTCGCGCCGGCCCGCGGTCTCCATGAGCTCGCGTTTGGAGGACTCACGGGCATCCTGCGCCTGGGCACGCAGCACGTCGGCCAGAGGCGTCCCACGCTCGATGGCGATCGAGACACCCTCACCGAACCGCCCCAGCGATGGCAGCGGCGTGCGAGTGCCCAGCGAGGTGAGCGCCTGGGAGATGGTCGTGCCGGCCCGGATGTCGGCGACGGTGGCGGCGAACTCGTCCGGCAGGGCTCCGGAGGATGTGCGGGCGACACGCTCCATGGCGGCGATCGGGCTCTCCCCGGCTGCCACCGCGAGGGCCAGGAGATCGGCGACCGTGGGGAACTCGCGGATCATCCGCGAGGCTCGGCGCTTGATCTCGACGCCCAGGAGGTAGTCCCGCAGCAGCACTCCGCTGAGCGCGCCGAGTGCGACGATCAGAAGCCCCAGCAGCGGACTGGCCCCGCGCAGGCCGATGGCGCCGAGGGCGAGGACGATCCCGGCCGCCAGGCCGATCACTCCGAAGACGACCTGCTCGATGCGGAACGAGTCGGCGGAAGCGCGTCGCCCGGCCAGTCGCAGGCGCCGCTCGAGCTGGTCCGCTCCCCCGGTGAGACGTTCGAGAACGCCGAGGACCCGGTGGGCGACCGGCCCCAGCAGGTTCTCCGCGACGATACGGGCACGACTGGTCGCAGCCGGTGCCTCGAACAGCGATGTGGACCGTGAACTGCGGAGGTAGGGGTCGATGCGTGCCGCCAGGTCGCGCGAGCGGAGCCACGGAAGCTGCCCGGCCACCAGCGCCAGGCCCATGCCGAGCACCAGGCCCAGTGCCGCGCCGACCAGTACAGTTCCGGACCCGGTCATCGCAGCACCCGCTCATCCTGCGGCAGTCGCGCGATCTGGATCATGATCCGGTAGGCGATCAGGGAGACCGCCGCACCGACGAGGATCATCACCATCCCCATCGGGGAGTCGTAGGCCTGCGCCGCCTGCGGCCTGGTCGCCATCAGCGCCAGCACCACCCACGGGGCGGCGAGCGCGAGACGTGCCGCGTTGACCGTCCAGGACTGGCGGGCCTCGAGCTCGGCCCGCGTCCGGGCGTCCTCCCGCAGGAATGCGGCGAGGGTGCGCAGAAGACCGCCGAGGTCCGTGCCGCCGACGTCGCGCGTGATCCGCAGCGCCTCGACGATGCGGTCGCCGACGGGGTCTGCCAGGCGCACCTTCAGCCGATCGAGACAGGCGGCGAAGTCGCCGCTGGCCTGGTAGTCCAAGGAGAACTCGACGAAAGCGGGGCGAAGCTCCTCCGGACCCTTGCGGCTGAGCTGGACGAGGGCTTCAGGCAGCGAGAGCCCGGCGCGGATAGCGGAGTTGATGTGGTCGACTGCCTCCGGCCACACTTCGCGCATCGCCGTGGCGCGACGGCGGGCAGCGGAGTGCAGCAGCACCGGGGGAAGAATCATGGTCGCCGTCCCGATCGTCACGGAGGGGACCACGGCGGCGGAGACGGCCCACAGCGCGGCCGCGACCACCAGGCCGAGGCCTGCGCTGAGTGCGGGCACCGCGGCCGGCGGGACGGAGGCGAGGCCGACGGCGATGAGATCGTCGCGGAGCCGTTCTGTCACGGCAGTGACCAGACCGCGACGGGTCGGGCGGGAGTCCTGCTCCCACAGCGACCACCAGATCGCGAGCAGGCCGAGCCCGAGGACCAGCCCGAGGAATGCGCCGTCGCTCATGCCGCCTCCGCACGCCCCAGCAGTGCCGTCAGATCGAAGCCGGCACGTGCGAAGCGGTCCGGATGCGGCGGGCGTCCGTCCCCGCGCATGAGCCGATCGCCGCGCAGGGAGAACAGGTCGGAGACCTCGATGACGTCGTCCTCCACCCGTCCGCTGAGGCCGGCGATCTCCCGAACGCGACGACGGCCGTCGGCCATGATGTCCAGGTGCACCACGAGGTCGATGGCGCTGGCCACCGTGGGCACGACGAAACGACTAGAGACGTTCTCCCCGGCCAGCAGCGGCAGGGTGCACAGCTTGGTGACAGCGTCGCGGGCCGAGTTCGCATGTATCGACGCGAGACCCGGCAAGCCGCTGTTCAGCGCGATCAGCATGTCCAGCGACTCGGCCTCGCGCACCTCGCCGACGATGACGCGGCTGGGGCGCATCCGCAGCGCCTCCTTCACCAGACGCCGCATGGAGATCTCCCCCGTCCCCTCGAGGTTCGCCTGGCGGGTCTGCATGGCGACCACATCGCGAAGCCCGAGGTCGAGCTCGAAGACCTCCTCGATGGTCACCACGCGCTCCCGTGCGCCCACGGATTGTGCGAGACAGCGCAGGAACGTCGTCTTGCCCGCGCCGGTAGCGCCGCTGGCGATGACGTTCAGGCCGGAGGCGATGGCCGCGTCGAGGAAATCTGCCGCCTGGGGCGTGAGCGATCCCAGTGCGACCAGCCCCTGCAGATCCTGTGCCTTCGCGACGAACTTCCTGATGTTGATCGCCCAGTGCGTGCGGGTCACGCTCGGGATCACCACGTGCAGGCGCGAGCCATCGGGCAGCAGCGCGTCGACGAACGGGGTGCTCATGTCCAGCCGGCGGCCGGAGCTGACGAGCATGCGTTCGACGATCCCGCGCACCTCGGCGTCCCCCAGGACGATGGTGGTCAGCTCACTGCGGCCGTTGCGGGCGCAGAACACCTGGCTGGGCGAGTTCAGCCAGATCTCCTCGATGGTCGGATCATCGAGCATCTCCTGGAGCGCGCCGAAGCCGCCGATCCTCGCGGCGATCTCGGCGACCGTGGAGTCATCGCCGTGCAGTACGGGCACCTCGCCGGAGGATGAGCGCCGGTCGTAGTCGGCGACCACCTCGCGGATCAGCGGCTCGAGCTGGTCGGCGTGCGCATCGAGGCCGCGGCGGCGTATCAGCTCGCGCGACTCGCTCTCGATGATGGTGGCGGCATCCATCCAGTCCCCTCCCGGCCCCGTGTCCCCGGACCCCTCGTCCCCGGCCCGGTGTGTGCTGCATCTCGCACACGACCGCCACTGTATGCATGAAGGCAGATCCCCTGCTCGCTTCTCCCGAGAATTGTGGACAACTCTCTCAGCTCGCACTCATGGCAGGATGACAATGCATCCGCCCGCGAGATCGCCACACCCCAGGAGGCCTCCTCATGGCCGAGTCCCCCGGCACCAAGGCCCCGCGCCTGAGCGTTCCCACCCTCAAGTACATGGCCAAGCGCGTCCTCGCGGAGTTCTCGCGCGACGGCGGGACGGATCAGGCGGCCAAGCTCACCTACTACATGGTGCTCTCCATCGCACCGACGCTGCTGGCCCTGTTCTCCCTGGCCACGCTGCTGCTGAGAGGGTTCCAGGAGCAGATCGCCGATCTGCTCAAGGACACGATCCAGGCCGCCGTCGGCGGCAGCGGCATGCAGATGGGCGATGCCGTGGACTCGACGGTGGAGTCGCTGATGGGTTCCTCCACCGGTGGCACGATCGGTCTGATCATCGGTGTCGCCACGGCACTGTGGTCGGCGTCGGCCTATGTGAAGGCCTACGGGCGGGTGGCCAACCTGATCTACGAGATCCCCGAGGGCCGCGGCGCGATCCGGATGAACGCCTGGATGCTGGGGCTGACCGTGGTGATGATCCTGGGCATCCTTCTGATGCTCGTCTCCCTGCTGCTGAGCCAGTCCATCATCGAAGGCCTACTGGGCCCGATCGCCACCCCGCTGGGCATGAATGATCTGCTGATCTTCCTCACCCAGTCGTTCCTGCCCATCTGGGCGTGGGCGAAGTGGCCGGTGATCCTCCTGCTCGCCTTCGCGCTGATCTCGATCCTGTACTGGGGCGCGCCGAACGTGGACAAGCCGTTCCGGCTCATCTCGCCCGGCGGCGTGGTCGCGATCCTGGGCATCGCGTTCGCGGCCGTGGCGCTGTCGCTCTACATGACCACGGTCGCGGGCTACTCCAGCTACGGCGCGATCGGCGGCATCATGGCGGTGCTGTTCGCCCTGTGGGTCATGAACATCGTCGTGCTGATCGGCGCGGAGGTCGACGCCGAGTTCGAGCGCGCCCGGGAGCTGGAGGCCGGGAAGCCGGCCGAGGAGAGCCTGGACCTGCCCCTGCGCGAGGACAAGGGCGCCCAGAAGGCCGAGGCGAAGCACGAGGACCTCATCGACCAGGGGCGCGACATCCGCCTGCGTAATCTCCATCGCGACGCGGACGCCTACACGGGCGAGGACGCCCGGCTCACTCCGCGCCACGGCGTGCCGACCGTGACGGCCGACCATGAGGGGACCGGTGGGTCCGATCGGTCCGACGGGGCGAACGGGACCGACCGGCAGCACTGACGCAGTCGACGACACGCGGTCTGTGAGCGGCCCGCGGGAAGGGTTCTGAGCCCAGCAGGCCTGTCCCGCGGGATCCGACCGCGGTCTGACGCGCCCGCTGCCCCGCCCCCGTACCCTCGTGGCCATGACGAACGGACCCGATGCACGGCCGGACGCGCCGGCCAGGCGCGTCCGGTTCCGCGACCCGTTCCGCTGGATCATCGAGAATCCCGGCAAGGTCGATGCGATCGTCTTCTCCGCTGCCGCATTCCTCGTGCTGCTGTTCGCCGCGGGCTCCGGAGGCATCGGCTGGTGGACCCTGTTCTCGCTGCCGATGATCGTCTCGGCCGCCGTCTGCCGGGTCCGGCCCGGGCTCGGCGTGATCCTCATCGGGTGCCTGGCCGTGATGCACGTCCCGGTCGTCCCGGTCGTCCTCGGAGACGTCCTCACGTTCTACGCGATGTTCTGCGCCGTCGCGTACGGCAGGCCGGCGGTCCACGCCCTGGGCATGGCGGCGGGGTTCCTCGGCGTACTGGTCCAGTCGGGGTACTGGGGCATATTCCTCGCGCGCGACCCGTACGGGGATCCGCTCCAGGCGGCCGGGACATCCGCGGGCCTGTTCGTCGTCGGCATCGTCACCATCACCGCGATCTGGGCCCTGGCCAACCTTCAGCGTGCCCGGGTGCGCCAGCTGGCCCTCACCCGTGAGCGCGCCGAGCAGGCCATGCGTGAGCGCGAGCAGCGCACGGCGCTCGCGGTCGCCGACGAGCGTGCCCGCATCGCCCGCGAGATGCACGACGTCGTCGCCCACTCGCTCTCGGTGATCATCGCCCAGGCCGACGGCGGCCGCTTCATCGCCTCCCAGCAACCCGAGAAGGCAGGCGAGGTGCTGAGCACCATCGGGGAGACCGGCCGCGCCGCACTGTCGGACATGCGCTCGCTGCTGGGCGTGCTGCGCCAGGAGGACGAGACCGGGTACGGACCCCAACCCGGACCCGAGATGCTCCAGGACCTCACCGAGCGGGTGCGCGCCGCAGGCCTCGAGGTCAGCCTCGAGATCGAGGGCCGGCTGGACGACCTGCCCCAGGCGCTGGGGATGTCACTGTTCCGCCTGGTCCAAGAAGCACTGACCAACGTCCTCAAGCACGCCGGGCCCGGTGCCACCGCCGCGGTGCGGATCACCCGGAGCCCCCAGCGCCTCCAGGTCGAGATCGTCGACGACGGCCAGGGCGCCGCTGCCGGCTCCGACGGGCAGGGCCATGGGCTCACCGGGATGCGTGAGCGCGTCGCCGTGTTCGGCGGGGCCCTGCAGGCCGGGCCCCTGCCGGGACACGGATACCGGGTGCTCGCCACCGTGCCTCTGGACGGCGCCGCGCCCTCTTCCGGCACGATCCCATCGGCGCCCGCCCGGTCTGCGCTGAGCCGCTCCTCGCCGAGTCGGTCCCCGCAGAACCGATCCGTGCCGCCCCCTCCCGGGCAGGCTCCCTCCCCGAACCCCTGACGCATAGAGCCCCTGAATCCCTGAACCCCTGAACCATCCGCATTCCTCCGGAGGAGACCCCATGACCGAGCCCCTCGACCGCCCCCTGCGCATCGCTCTGGTCGATGACCAGCCGCTGGTGCGCGCCGGGTTCGCCATGGTCATCGACTCGCAGCAGGACATGGAGGTCGTCGTCCAGGCGGCCGACGGCGCCGCCGCCGTCGACCAGCTCCGCGCCCGCACCGTCGACGTCGTGCTGATGGACGTGCGCATGCCCCGGATGGACGGGATCGAGGCCACCGAGAAGATCCTCGCCCAGGCCCCCGAAGGACGCGCCCCGCGCGTGGTGGTGCTGACGACCTTCGACCTCGACGAATACGTGGTCGCTGCGATCCGGGCCGGAGCCAGCGGGTTCCTGCTCAAGGACGCCCAGCCCGAAGATCTGCTCGGGGCCATCCGCACCGTGCACAGAGGGGACGCGGTGATCGCCCCGTCGGCCACCCGCCGACTGCTGGCCCGTGTGGTCGCCACCCCCGAGCCGCAGCAGAAGGACACCTCCGTCCTGGACGAGCTCACCGACCGCGAGCGCGAGGTGCTCACGCTCATGGGGCGCGGCTTCTCCAACCAGGAGATCGGCGCCGAGCTGTTCGTCGCGGAGGCGACGGTGAAGACCCACGTCGGACGGGTGCTGGCCAAGCTCGGCGCCCGCGACCGGGTCCAGGCCGTGATCATCGCGTTCGAGACCGGACTGGTCGCTCCCGGCGCCGACTGAGATGCCCGCCCCTGCCCGGATGGCCCGGCGAGTCAGCCTCCGGTATGACACCGCCCCATCCCGAGGTCGCGGCCCCCTCGCAGCGTCGAGACCGCAGGAGGACGTCGGCCCTGGCCCCGGTACGGAAACATCGGTGGTGACCGCACACCTCCTCGCGAAGGACACCGATGACCGCCGAACCTCAGGCCGCCCCCGCCGCACCCACCGGAGACGCCGCCCCCGCCATCGTCGCCCGGAACGTCACCCGCACCTACGGCACCGGTGCCGGCACGGTCACCGCCCTGGACGCGGTGGACCTCGACATCGCCCGCGGCGCATTCACCGCGATCATGGGCCCTTCCGGGTCGGGCAAGTCCACTCTCCTGCACACCCTGGCCGGTCTCGACGTCGTCGACCACGGCTCCATCCGGCTGGACGGCACCGAGATCACCGGCCTGGGCGATGACGCGCTGACCAAGCTGCGCCGCGAGCGCATCGGTTTCGTGTTCCAGTCCTTCAACCTGCTGCCGATGCTGAGCGCGGAGCAGAACATCCTGCTGCCGCTCGAGCTCGCCGGCAAACGGGTGGACCGGGCCTGGTTGGAGACGATCACCTCCGCCTTCGGACTCACCGATCGTCTCTCCCACCTGCCCTCGCAGCTCTCGGGCGGGCAGGTCCAGCGGGTGGCGATCTCCCGCGCGCTGGTCACCTCCCCCGCCGTCGTCTTCGCCGACGAGCCCACCGGCAACCTCGACTCGCACACCACCGAGGAAGTGCTCTCCTTCCTGCGGCTGTCGGTCGACGAGTTCGGCCAGACCGTCGTGATGGTCACCCACGAGCGCGAGGCCGCCGAGCGCGCCGACCGCATCGTGACCCTCGCCGACGGCCGCATCGCCAGCGACGAAGACCTGCGAGGGCAGCGCTGATGGCACTGCGGACCTCCGTGAAGCTGACCCCGCTGCGGCGGCACCTGGCCGCCGTCATCACCATCGCCCTGTCCTGCGCGTTCGTCGCCGTCATGGTGGTCGCCGGAAACCTCATGACTTCGGCGATGTCCACCCTGACCGCCCAGGACTACGAGGGCGCGGACCTCGAGATCCAGCGCCCGCTCTCCGACGAGGACTACGAGTCCCAGCAGCCTCTCGAGGCGCCGCAGGTCGAGGGCACAGAGGCCGTATGGCCCCAGCTGAGCAGCTCCCTCGTCCTCACCTCCGACTCCGGCGAGGACATCTTCCTCACCTCCACGATGCTCCCGCCGGACGGGACCGGCCAGGAGCGCCTGTCCGAGGGACGGCTGCCGAGCTCGGAGTCCGAGATCGTGCTCGATACGGCCGCCGCCGAGCAGCTGGGCGTGGGCCTCGGCGACACCGTCACCATGCCCGCGGACATGTCCATGGACGGGCAGGAAGCCACCTTCACCGTGGTCGGCCTCGCCCCCGCGGCCGACGGGTCGGTGTTCGGCGCGACGCCGCGCGTGCTCGTCTCCGACGTCAACGCCGAGAAGCTGAACGGTCCGACCGAGGGGACGCTGACCGAGTCCTGGCTGGCGACCGTCCCCGAGGGCACCGACCCCTCGGAGGTGGCTGCGAACGCCGACTCCGGAGACGTCACCGTGCGCACGGTCGAGGAGGCCGAGGCGGAGGCCACCCGGCAGGCCCTCGCCGGGTTCGGGGCCGTCGGCCTGATCCTCGCGGTGTTCGTGGTGATCGCCCTGTTCACCAGCGCCGTCGTCATCGCCAACACGTTCGCCGTCACGATCGCCCAGCGCACCCGCAGCCTCGCGCTGCTGCGCACTCTCGGCGCCACCCGTTCCCAGGTGCGCGGTGTGGTGCTGCGCGAGTCGCTGGCGGTGGGACTGATCGGCGGGGTCGCCGGTGCTCTCGGCGGGCACCTGCTGGTCCAGGCCGCGCTCGCCGCGGCCGCCGCTCTGGGCTGGCTCGACGGGGTCGCCCTGGTGCCCGTCAGCGTGCTCTCGGTGGCGCTCCCGCTGCTCGCGGGGATGCTGATCACCCTGGTGGCGAGCCTGGCGCCGATGCGTGCGGCGACACGGGTCGCCCCGCTGCAGGCGCTGCGCCCGGCCCCACCCGTTCAGCACCGGGGTCTCGGCGTGCAAGGAGTGCTGGGGCTGGTCGCCGTCGTCCTCGGGATCGCAGCGCTGGCCGGAGGCACTGCTCTGGCCCTCAGCGGTACCGCAGGGCCGGGCATCCTGCTCGCCATGGCCGGCGGCGTGATCAGCTTCAGCGGTGTGCTGGCCTCGCTGATCGTCCTCACCCGCCCCCTGTCGGCTCTCGTGGCCCGGGTGATGGCCCGGATCGGCGGCCTGCCCGCGAGGATCGCCGGAGCCAATGTGGCCCGCAATCCCAAGCGCAGCGCCGCCACGGTCGCTGCCCTGCTGATTGGCACCACCCTGATGACGATGATGGCCGTCGGCGCACGCAGCGCCGAGGCGACCCTGACCTCCGAGCTCGACTCGCGTCGGCCCATCGACATGGTCCTGTCCGCCGAGCAGATGCCCGACGACGCCGCCGAGCAGGTGGCCGCGATCGACGGGATGGACGCCACGCACACCGCCGCGCGCGGGGACGTCGAGGTGGGAGCCGATATCCCGATGACGCTGTACGGGGCCGACCCGGAGGCGGTGCGCGAGACCTCGCACCGTCCGGAGATGGCCGACGAGCTCCGCGACGGAGTCGTCCTGCTCGGGCAGGATCGCGCCGAGGAGTTCGGGCTCGCCGACGGCCAGGTGCTGGAGATCGAGGGCGCCGACGGTTCCATGCACGAGCTGCGCGTCCAGGTCGATGCCAATCTCCAGATGTCGCTGGTCACCCCGGGCACGCTCGAGGAGCTGGTGGGAGATGCGGCCACGCCGGTGGTCCTCGGCGACTTCGCCGACCCCGGCTCCCCCGAGCGGGACGGCGTGGGCATGACCAATCTTGCGCGGGACATCCGGGACACGGCCGCCAGCGACGGCTTCGTCCAGGGCCAGGCCGACATGGGCGGTCTGGAGCGGGAGTCCTACGCACAGATCCTGAACGTCCTGCTGGGCATCACCATCGGGCTGCTCGCGGTGGCCGTGCTGGTGGCGCTGGTCGGGGTGGCCAACACTCTGAGCCTCGGCGTCATCGAACGCACCGGCGAGAATGCGCTGCTGCGGGCCCTGGGCACCACCAAGCGTCAGATGCGCTCCATGCTGGGCTGGGAGGGCGTGCTGCTCGCTCTGGTCGGGGCGGTCCTTGGCATCGTCATCGGCACCGTCTACGGCGTTCTGGGCATCAATGCCCTGCTGGGCTCGACCTACCCGGTCTCGGTCACGGTCCCGTGGGGCCAGGTGGGACTGGTGCTGCTGCTGGCGATCGTCTCCGGCGGGGTGGCCTCGGTGCTGCCGGGGCGAGCCGCCGCCCGCACGGCCCCGGCCGCTGCTCTCGCCGGTGGCGAGTGAACTGACGGGCGTGAGCTGACGCCGGAGGGGCCGGCGGCTCGAGAACAGCCGACTGCTCGAGGCAGGAGGGACTCGTACCGGACCGTTCCGGTGCGAGTCCCTTCGTGATCGGTCCGGCCCGCTCAGTCCTCGCGCCGCGGCAGCGGTGTAGAACGCACAAGTCGGGTCAGCAGCACGAAGAGGGCTATCGCCAGCACCAGAGCGAGGGTGCCCTGCCAATACATCTGGCTGCGCAGCATGCTCGCGCCGACGAGAGCCTGGAACATCTGCCAGGTGAGGCCGAAGCCGAGTCCGAACCGTCCCCGGGCGAGCACGGAGCGAGCCGCGACCGCGCAGGCGATCGCGAAGAGCACGAGGAACAGCCCCAGTCCCGTGCCGAGACGGGCCTGGAGCTGACCGGCAGCGACCATGACGAAGCAGAAGGTGGCGGCCCCGGTCAGCATCAGGGCTTCGACCACCAGCAGCACTGCGGCGCCCGGCCGGGTCCGGGGACCCGGGTCGGCGGCGTCGGCGGGGCCGGACACGCCGGTGCCGGTGTCCGAGGCGGCGGAGCTGCGTGCACGGGCATCTCGGGGCATGGGGGAACTGTATCCGGCATCCCCCTCGCCCGATCTCTCATCGCAGCTCGCGAGAGGCCCGGGAGGTCGCGGCGTGCCCGGGGCGCGTCCACGGGCCGCTGCCCGGCGGCGCGAGGATCGGCCCGCCGAAGCACTCCATCGGCTCGAGCGCAACGCCTCCGTGCCGGGCATCACGCCCGCGATGGCTCGGGATCGCGCCGTGTGGGAAGTACCACCCAGGTCGAGGACGTAGGCCCTTGTCGGCGCCGCGACCGGCTCAGACAATGGATTACGGCTCGAAACCGCCACCGTGACCCGCAGCAGCCTGTGCCGCTCACGGGTTCGTGGCGGCGAGCCGGTGACCCGACAACGCCCCACCCGGAGCGAACCTCGCCGCGTCGCACCCCCTACGGGGGCGAGGCGTGGCGTTCTGGAAAGAGAGAGTGACGATGGACTGGCGCCACCGTGCCGAGTGCCTCAACCATGATCCCGAGCTGTTCTTCCCGATCGGGAACACAGGGCCGGCGATCACGCAGATCCAGGAGGCGAAGGCGGTGTGCCAGCGGTGCGACGTCATGACGGCGTGCCTGAAGTTCGCTCTCGAGACCGGCCAGGACTCCGGCGTCTGGGGCGGCCTCTCCGAGGATGAGCGCCGCTCGCTCAAGCGCCGCAACGCGCGCGCCCGCCGCGCCAGCTGACTCGCGCTCCTGCGGCCCGCTCCCGGCTGCGCCGGTGACAGAGCCGCGGGAGAACAGGCTCGAGCCTCAGACGGTCAGCGGATCTCAGACGGTCAGCGGGTCCAAGTAGACGTCGATCGTGGCCCGGGTCCCGCCCTCGGGCCGTCCCTGCCAGGTCAGCGTCCCGCCGAGCTGACCCTGCACGAGCGTGTGGGCGATGTTCGTGCCCAGCCCGGTCGGTTTCGACCCGGCCATGCCGGTCCCGTCGTCCTCGATATCGATGACGAGATGCGAACCGGTCCGTTCGCTGCGGACGGTCAGGGTCCCGCCGGATTCCGACAAGCCGTGCTCGACGGCATTCGTGGCCAGCTCGGTCACCACCAGGGCCAGCGGCGTGGCCTCCTCCGCCCGGATCGACCCGACCCGGCCGATCTTCTCGGTGCGCACCTCCACCTGGGTCTCCGTCAGCCGCGGGGTCCCGGCGCGATGGACGGTGGCACTGGCGGCGTCGACGGCCAGGCGCAGGCAACGATCGATCACCTCGTCGAAGTGGACCGCTTCCTGGGAGCCCTGGAGCAGCGACTCATGGACCAGGGCGATCGTCGAGACCCTTCGCATGGCCTCCGTGAGAGCGTCGCGCGCCTCGTCCGTCTTCATCCGCCGCGACTGCATCCGTAGCAGCGCCGCCACCGTCTGCAGGTTGTTCTTGACGCGATGATGGACCTCGCGGATCGTCGCATCTTTGGTGATCAGCTCGCGCTCCCGGCGCCGCAGCTCCGTCACGTCGCGCACCAGGACGATCGCCCCGGTGCGCTGGCCACGCTCGGTCAGCGGCACCGCGCGCAGCGAGAGGGTCCCGCCGCGTGCCTGCATGTCCGAGCGCCAGGCGGCCCGACCCATCAGCACCAGCGGCAACGACTCATCCACCGGTGCTCGCGACTGCAGCACGTCGGTCGAGAGCTCGGCCAGGGTGATGCCCTCCATGTCCCCTTCGATCCCGAAGCGGTGGAAGGCCGACAGCGCGTTCGGGGAGGTCCATTGGACGACACCGGCGCCGTCGAGCTCGACGACCCCGTCCCCGACGCGTGGGGCTCCGCGGCGCGGCGGGATCGGGGCGCCATCGATGGGGAACGCGCCGTTCTCGAGCATCGTCAGCAGCCGCATGCCGAGCTGGCGCTCCCTCACCGCGCTCGAGGACGGTGCCCCGTCCGCGACGGGCGATTCGACGGCCAGGACCGCGAGGGTCCGCCCGCTCTTGCGCACGGGCACCACCAGGCCCGTGGCCTCACGGCCCTCGCGCTCGATCGGGACCATCTCGCCGGACGGCTCGGCGCCATCCAGCAGTGCGGCGATCTCGGAGTCGCCGGCATCCTCGAGGCCACTGCCCACAGGATCCTCGTAGTACACGGTGGAACCGGTCGCAGGGCGGCAGTGGGCGACGGCGAGCGGGCCGTCCTCCCCCTTGATCCACAGCACGAGGTCGGATCGGAGCAGATCGGAGACCAGATTCCAGTCTCCGACCAGGTGCTGCAACCAGTCGGCCTCCTTCTCGGAGAGATCGCGATTGTCAGCGAGGAATTTGGACAGGCTCGGCATGGTCCCAGGGTAGTGCGCTGCGCTGAAAGCTCGTGTCGTACCGGGTGCGGAGCTGGCCTAGGCTGAGGGCTGACGAAACCCCTGGGGAGGACGAGGATGAAGCTTCGCGAGACACTGAACCTGCCGTTGTCGGCCCGTGCCGCTGCCGCCATGTACACCGATCCGGCATATGCCGAGATCCGCAAGCAGACGCTCGGCGCCACCCGCGCCGAGGCCACGGCCGACGGCGATCCGGCCGGCGCTTTCACCGTGCGTACCGAGCTCGCCATGCCGACCGACCGGGTCCCGGACGTCGTGCGTCCGTTCGTGGGGTCGTCGGTCACCATCCACGAGGTCCAGACCTGGTCCGCGCCGGAGGCCGACGGCAGCCGCAATGGCACCACGAAGCTCGAAGTCGCAGGCACTCCCGCAGGGATGACCGCGTCACTGCGCCTGACCCCGGCGGGCGAGCAGGCCAGCGGCGTCGTCATCGACGGGGAGCTGACGGCGAAGATTCCGCTGCTGGGTTCGCGATTGGAGAAGGCCGCCGCGCCCTACGTCACCAAGGTGCTCCGCGCGGAGGAGAAATCTGCTGCGAAGTACCAGGCGAGCGCCGCGCAGACGGACTGAACCGGCGGCGCGTCCAGCTGAGTGACGGCCACGAGACGCTCGGCCGAGTGGCCGACGACGGGACGCTCCGCGCCGCGGCAGTCCGGCCCCGACGTGTCAGACACTCCGGTTGTCGACAGCTCCGGTCGTTTCAGCTCTCGAGCGTGCCGTCGTCCGCCGCGCCGTCGAGGAATGCCAGCGCCTCGGGCCCTTCCGACGCGTCGAACCACAGCAGGGCCGGGTCGGTGTCGTCGGCTTCGGCCGAGGCGGCATCCAGCTCGGTGACGTGGAGGCTCGCGATCCTCGCGCGCGTGGACCCGCTCAGGACGATTCCGAACGCGCCGCCCTCCTCGTCGGCGGGCCGGGTGATCCTGTCGGGCACGTCGGCCGCGATCACGAGTGCCCGGTCTGACGCGGCACCCGCGCTGAAGGCGACGTGCACGGCGTCCTGCAGCGCCTCGTACTCCAGGTCCTCCTCGTCCTCGTCGGGACGATCCGCTCGGGCCGGGGTCGTCACGGCCCACGCGGCGCGCCCGGGTGCCAGCTCGAGGTCCGAGGCAGCGCTCTCCAGTGCGCGGCGGTCCCCGGTGGTCAGCGGCAGATAGATCCTCATACGGTCATCTTCTCACCCGGGCGACGGGATGGATTCCCCGGCGAGCGCCGGGGCACTCTGCCCGAGCACGGTCGGGGACGCCGCGATCTCCTGCAGCCCTTTGCGCAGGGCGGACCGCGGGGCGGCCTCGGCCAGCAGGGCTCCGTCCCAGGTCGCGGTGCGGCACGAGACCGGATCGTCCGGCAGCAGGCTCAGCGTGGTCACCGACACCCGCGACGTGATCAGGTCGCGGACCTTGTCTCCCGGGATCGGCGCTCCCACGCGATTGACGATCACGTGCAGCTCGTCCACTCCGAGCTCCTCGAGTCGCGCGTGGTCGCGCAGGAAGCGGGTGATGCTCACGGGGTCCGCCGTCACGACCGCGACCACCGCGTCGGCACTCTCCAGCGCGCTGATCGCCGCCGCATTGCGCTGCGGCGCCGCGGTGTCGTAGCTGAGCTCCTCGTCCTCTTCGAGCACAGCTGCCACGTCAGCGACCACGAGCCCTCCCCGACGGGCGAGAGCGTGCCAGACGCCGTCCATCGAGGTGCGCCGCAGCTCGGCCCAGCGAGCTGGGACCCCGATTCCGCTGAGCAGCCGCAGGCGCGGTTGTGCCAGCGGCAGGAGAGACTCCAGGGTCTCCTCGTCGAGGGTGTCCCGATCGTGGGCGCGGCAGGCGGCGACGAGGCCGGGAGTCTCGTCCAGGACGCCCAGCATCTGGCTCTGCGATGGCCCATAGGTATCGGCATCGACCAGGACTGTCTCCTGACTGGCGAGCGCCGCCTCTGCGGCGAGGTTGACCGCGATCGTCGAACGGCCGCTGGAGCCCGTCGGTCCCCAGACGGCGACCAGCCGGCCGACGCGCTGCGCAGTCTCCGTGGCCGCCTCCTGCACCCAGGCGGTCGCGTCCTCCTCATCCGAGGCGACCGCTGCGGTCAGCGCCGCAAGGATCTCCTCACTCGGGGTGTCGGAGGGCAGGATGTGCCGCAGACCCAGACTGGTGCGTTCCGCGGTGTCCTGCGAACGCAGACCCACGACGGCGGCGTCCCGGAGCATCGCAGCGATCGAGTCACGCCCGAGCCCGCGCACGGAGACATCGATCAGCACGACATCACCGATACCCGCTGCGACCACGGCCAGCGTTTCGGCGAGGTCGGCGCAGCGGCGCACCACTCGGGCCGTCCGGCTCCGGTCATGGGCCAGGTCGTGGACTATGCGCACCTCGTCCCGGCCGGAGGCGCAGAGCACGACGTCGATCACGGGTCGACTCCGTAGGCGCCGGGCACACCGATCACGTCGAGGCGCTCCTCCTGCGAGAGAACCTCGAGAACCCCGGCCAGGCTGTCGCGGGGCACCAGGACCTCCACGGCCATCGATCTCATTCCCAAGGAGCTTCCCTCGTCGATGCTCCGGACCACGGCGTCGGAGACCAGCAGCTCCGCCGTCCCGGTTCCGCCGCTCTCGTCTCCCGGACCGGTGTGCCACAGCTCGACCGTGGCGCCCGGCCTCACGGATTCGGCAACGGTCTCGTCCACGGGGATCACGACCGGGCGCAGCGGGACATCGCCTCCCTGTCCCACGGCGGACGTGGGAAGGAGTTCGCCGCCCTCGATCGTGCGGGTCGCCACCGCACCGTCAGGGATCGCCTCGAGGTTGCCGACGTAATGATCAGTGTGGTCACCGAGCCGCATGTCGACGGTCGTGAGGTCATCCGGTGTGATCTCGTCCCCGGGGACGATGGCAGAGCGCGCGACGAGGACCGGTGTGGTCTCGGCCAGACGGGAGACCAGCAGGGCGCCCATCAGTACGCTGGCCAGCACGAGGACGATCCCGACGATCAGGCGCGGGTCCTTCCAGCGCGGCCGGCGCAGCCTCATCATCGGTGCGGTGGCCCCCACGGCATCCTCCTGCCCCCTGGCCGCGACCCGTATGGCCCGGCTCTGCCGGCGAGGCTACAACCCCTCGGCGCTCCCCCGGCCGTGTTCGCCACGGAATGTGGACAACTCCCTCCGCGAGGCACCTGCGGCGACGTTGTCCACACCGCCTGATCGCCACAGGCGCCGAGGGTGCGAGAATGTGCAGGTCTGCCAAGGTGGATCCGATCGGAAGGAGGGACGATGGCACCTCGTTTCGTACCGTTGTCCGATGTCGCCGAGATGCTCTCGATCTCTGCCTCACAGGCATATTCCCTGGTCCGGTCCGGCGAGCTGAGGGCCATCAAGGTCGGAGGGCGCGGACAGTGGAGGGTGGAGGTCTCGGAGATCGAGTCCTACATCGAGCGCAGCTACGCCGCGACCGCCCACGCCCTCGAGCAGGAGCGCGAACAGGAGCGGCGGACGTCGGACGAACGCCTCTGACTCGCTGCTCTCGATCGACCCGCGCCCAGACCCATCTGCCCCCGCCCCAGCTGCTTCCAGGCTCCGGTGCCCGGTTCCGCGCTCACCGCGGGATGACAGCGAGCAGCGCCGAGGTGGCCACGGTGATCCGGGTCGATCCGGGCACGGTGCCGGATTCTCCGGTGGGCAGGGAATTCACATCGACGGTGTCCGCACCCACGGCGGCGATCCGCGCCGTGATGCTCCCCGCCGCAGTCTCCAGTCTCACGGTGCTCCGGTCCCGCGCGATCGCGCGCAGCACCGACCCCAGTCCCAGCGGCGAGCGCAGAGACTCCTCCGGCGGCCGGGCGCGCGTGGATAACCCCTGCACCAGCGCGATGGCTCCCAGAGGGACGACGGCTCGCCGCCCGCTGCCCTCCTCGCGCAGCGAGAGCCACTCCTGACCGACGTCCTCGACCACCCCTGACAGCCGAAGGCTCTGGCCGAGATGCAGGGTGATCGAGTGCTCCCCGGCACCGCGCAGCCGATCGGCGAGCGTGAGCTGTGCCCGCTCGGCGCGGGCCAGATCTTCGGAGACCGCTCGCATCTCTTCCCGCTCGTGGTGCGCGAAGCGCCCCTCGAGATCGTCGAAGATCCGCTCGAATCGCATGACGCCACTGTAGACGCGGCCCCTCCGACACCGTTCCTCCCCCATCACGATTCTGCACAACCGTTGAACAGACGTTGTGCTGTGGGCCACGGCACGCTAGTTTGCTCTATAGCACCGTGAATGACACCAAACTGCATCAAACGGCATGGACTGCAGAGGACGTGTCGCATCACGACGGGGGGACTCCATGGGGGTCGACGAGGACGCGGACGCGCCGCGCAGCACACGGCCTGCGTCGTCGCTGCTGAGCACCGTACTGGCGGCCGCAGGGACGACCGCGATGGCGACGACAGCATCCAGCCTGCTGCCCGCGGCGCTGACGGGCCACGGCGAGGAAGGACTGATCGCGTGGGTCCTCGTGGCCGCCGCCGGTTCAGGCGCGTTGCTCTGCCTGTATCTGACGCTGGTCTGGGCGCTCGCCTCGACCGTACTCATCGCGGGGCCGGCCACCCGGGTCGGCGCTGCACTGCTGGCCGCTCTGCGCCTGCTGGCACCCCGGATGGCACGCCGCGTGGCCGTCAGTGCGGCCGTGGCGACGACGGCCACCGGGCTGGTGCTCGTGCCTGCCACGGCCGCCAGCCCCGATGCGCAGTCCTCCGGTGCGGCGTCGCCGTCCTTCGCGATGTCCTCCGAGCTGACGCCCTCGGCTCCCTCCGAATCCGATCCGGACCCGGAGGCAGCGGCTCCCGCCTCGAGCGAGGAGGACGAGGGGACCCTGCCGGGGCTGGGGTGGGGCGACGGTCCCGCCGCCAGTGGCCACACGGATCCGGAGGGGCAGAACTCCCGGCCCGCGGACGGAGCTTCGGACCCGGAGCCGACGGAGGAGCCGGGTGCGAGCCCCGGTGCTGGCAACGCACCCGACAGCGGACCGGACGCGACCGGTTCGTCACCCCGGACCGAGGGGACCGTGATCGTGCGCCCCGGAGACACCCTCTGGAGCATCACGGACGATCTGCTCGGCACGGCGCCCGACGACCCCGCCGACATCGCCGCCGCGTGGCCACTGCTGTATGAGGCCAACCGGGGCGAGGTCGGAACCGATCCCGACCATCTCGAACCCGGGCAGGAGCTCACCGTGCCCTCGACCATTCCCATCCAGGAGCAGCCATGACGACCACCGACCAGCGCGCCGCCCGCGCGGGCGACGCCTCCGAGACCCTGCCCGCCGACGATCCCCGCGTGGTCGAACGGATGGTGGAGCCCGTGGCCCGCCGGGCCGTGGAGATCGTGCGCGACATGCGCCCGGAGAACGCACTGGCCCGGATAGTGACCCCGGAGGTCGCGAAGCTGCTGTCCCGCCGTGCGGCCCTGACGCGCCGGCTGCGGGCAGCTACGGGCTACGCTCCGCCGCAGCGACTCCTGGTCACCGGCGTGCGCACCTGCGTGGTCAACGAGCAGACCGTCGAGGCGAGCTGCGTCCTGCGCGAACCGGACCGCGCGCGATTCCTCGCGATGCGATGGGAGCTGCGGCACTCAGGATGGCGCGTCACGGTTCTGGAGATCGGCTGAACAGCCGAACGTCACCGCGACACGGCAGCGGTCTCGCCCGACGAGCCGAACAGCCCTTCGGGCGAGCCTGATCAGCGCCGGCGGCGACTGCGGCGCTGGGACCGGTTCTGCCCGGCTCCCGTGGGAGCGCCTTCCGGCTTGTCCTGCGGCGTATCACTGACGGCGCGCTCGCCGGCGGGAGCCTTCTTGGCTCGTCGTGCCTGTCGGCGACGCTGGGCACGAGAGAGCGTCGAGCCATCCTGGACGCCGGTGCCCTCCGCCGAGGTGTACCGCAGCTGCCCCGAGCTGGGACGGTCATCCAGACCCTTGGCGGTGATCACGACCTGGTTCTCCTCCGCGAGGACGTCCGAAGGCGCGTCGGCCTCCTCAGCGGATTCCTCCGGAGTCGCCGCCTGGGGCTCGTCGGCCTCGGCCTCAGTGTCGGCGTCGGCGCCTGTCGCCGAGCCCGAGCTGTCAATGCCCGCCCCCGCGTCGGCCGTCCCGTCGTCCGCCGCCTCGTCGGCGGCCTCACCATCGGCAGCCGCGGACGTGCCGGTACTGCTCGACGCTGCCGCCGCTCCCACCACGGCCTTCTGGCCGCCGGAGGGGCGCAGCAGGTTGCTCACCGATTGCGGGACCACGGATTCGGTCTTCTCGACCTGCACCTCGAGGTTGTAGATGTAGCCGACCACATCCTCCTTGATGCCCGCGATCATCTCGTTGAACATCAGGTGGCCCTCGCGCTCGTACTCGATGAGCGGGTCGCGCTGGGCCATGGCTCGCAGGCCGATGCCCTCCTTGAGGTAGTCCATCTCGTAGAGGTGCTCGCGCCAGCGACGGTCCATGACCGACAGCAGCACTCGCCGCTGCAGCTGGTGCAGACCCTCCTCGCCGAGCTCCTCGGCGCGCTTCTCGTACGCGACGCGGGCGTCGGCGAGGATCTCCTCCTTGAGCACGGCGGCCGTGAGGTCCTCCTTGCCGCCGACCTCTTCGATCAGCTCCTCCGCCGTGATCGAGACCGGGTAGGCCGGGCGCAGCGCGCCCCACAGCTCCTCGAGGTCGTAGTCCTCGGGGTTCTTGCCCTTGGTGTGAGCGTCGATGGTGCCGCCGATGACCTCGTCGATGAACCGCTCGACGTGCTCGTCGAGGTCCTCGCCCTCGAGGATGCGGGCGCGCTCCTCGTACAGCTTCTTGCGCTGCTTGGTCAGCACGTTGTCGTACTTCAGGACGTTCTTGCGGATCTCGGCGTTGCGCGACTCGATGGAGTTCTGGGCACGCTGGATGGCGCCGGAGACCATGCGGCCCGTCAGCGGGATCGATTCGTCGACCCCGCCGCGGGCCAGCAGGGACTCCGCCGCGCCCGAGTTGAACAGGCGCATCAGATCGTCCTGCAGGGACAGGTAGAAGCGGGACTCGCCCGGGTCGCCCTGGCGGCCGGAACGGCCGCGCAGCTGGTTGTCGATGCGGCGGGACTCGTGGCGCTCGGTGCCCAGCACGTACAGGCCGCCGAGCTCGACGACCTCATCGTGCTGCTCGGCCACGGCCTCCTTGGCCTTCTCCAGTTCCTCGTCCCAGGCGGCCTCGTAGGCCTCCGGGTCCTCCTCGGCGTCCAGACCGCGCTTCTCCAGCGCGGCGTGCGCCATGAACTCGACGTTGCCGCCGAGCATGATGTCGGTGCCGCGACCGGCCATGTTGGTGGCCACGGTGACGGCGCCCTTGGCGCCGGCCATCGCGATGATGGCGGCCTCACTGGCGTGGTTCTTCGCGTTGAGCACCTCGTGGTCGACGCCCTGCGCGGTCAGCAGCTTGGAGAGGTACTCCGACTTCTCGACGCTGGTGGTGCCCACCAGCACCGGCTGTCCCCGGTCGTGGCGCTCGACGATGTCCTCGACCACGGCGTCGAACTTCGCCTTCTCGGTGCGGTAGATGCGGTCGGGCTGGTCCTCGCGCTGCATCGGCTTGTGCGTGGGGATGGGCACCACACCGAGGGAGTAGGTGTTCATGAACTCGGCGGCCTCGGTCTCGGCCGTACCGGTCATGCCCGCGAGCTTGTCGTAGAGCTTGAAGTAGTTCTGGAGGGTGATCGTGGCCAGAGTCTGGTTCTCCGCCTTGATCTTCACCCCCTCCTTGGCCTCGATGGCCTGGTGCATGCCCTCGTTGTAGCGACGGCCGGCAAGGATGCGGCCGGTGTGCTCGTCGACGATGAGCACCTCGCCGTTGAGGATGACGTAGTCCTTGTCCTTCTTGAACAGCTCCTTGGCTTTGATCGCGTTGTTGAGGAACCCGATCAGAGGCGTGTTCAGGGACTCGTAGAGGTTCTCGATGCCCAGGTGGTCCTCGACCTTGTCGATCCCGGACTCGAGCACGCCGACGGTGCGCTTCTTCTCGTCGACCTCGTAGTCGCGGTCACGGCGCAGCAGCTTCACGACCCTGGCGAACTCGCTGTACCACTTGTTGGCGTCACCGCTGGCCGGGCCGGAGATGATCAGCGGGGTCCGGGACTCGTCGATGAGGATGGAGTCGACCTCGTCGACGATCGCGAAGCTGTGCCCGCGCTGGACCCGGTCGTCCGGCGAGAGCGCCATGTTGTCGCGCAGGTAGTCGAAGCCGAACTCGTTGTTGGTGCCGTAGGTGATGTCGGCGGCGTACTGCTCACGGCGCTCGGCCGGAGTCATGCCGGACTTGATGACCCCGGTGGTCAGGCCCAGGCTGCGGAACACGCGGCCCATCAGATCGCTCTGGTAGCCGGCGAGGTAGTCGTTGACCGTGACGATGTGGACGCCCTTGCCGGCCAGCGCGTTGAGATACGCGGGCAGGGTGGCGACCAGTGTCTTGCCCTCACCGGTCTTCATCTCGGCGATGCTGCCGCGGTGCAGGGCGGCACCGCCCATGATCTGCACGTCGAAGGGGCGCTGGCCCAGGGTGCGGTCGGCCGCTTCGCGGACCGCTGCGAAGGCCTCGACCAGGATGTCGTCGAGGGTCTCGCCGTCCTCCAGCCGCTCCTTGAAGCGGTCGGTCTCCTCCCGCAGCTCGTCGTCGCTGAGTTCGCTGAAGACGTCCCCAGCCTGACCCACCTTCCGCGCGATGACCTCGAGCCGGCGCAGTTCCCGGCCTTCGCCGGCGCGCAGGATCTTGTCGAAGAGGTTGACCACTCGTGCTCCCGTGAATGTCTGTATACGTCCTCGCGGACGGTTGGTGCCTGACCCATCGTAAGCGTCAGGGCAAGTGGAGATGACGGGATGCGGGCACCGTCACGGCGCGGCGCCGTCCGCGGCGGCCCGGGCGGACACCGCTGGGACAGGATCTGCGGTGCCGGTGAGAGGATCTGCGGTGTCTATGGCAGACGGTGTCAGATCCTCCGCGTCTGCTGCGTCCGCTGGGTCTGCTGCGTCCGCTGGGTCTGCTGTGAACGCCGGCGGGGCCGAGGTCGCCGCCTCCACCTGCTCGGCCAAAGAGCGGGCGAGCTCGCCGGTCCCGGGCCCGGTGAGCACATCGATCCGCTCGAGTCCCTGCCAGTGGGCCGCGCGCTGCAGCTCCCCCGCCAGCGCCCGGGCCACGGAGTCATCCCCGGGACGCTGTCGCGAGGGCAGGTGGGGCAGCGGTTCGCGGAAGGTGCCGCGGACCTCGAGCACGCCGCGGGCCCGGTCCGCCTTGAGGTCCACCCGAGCCGGGATGACGTCCCCGTGCAGGAAGAGCAGCGAGTAGTACCCCGTGGTGCGGCGGTGTGCGGGGGTGTAGATGCCGATGCGGTATTCCACGTCGAACAGCTGGGACAGCCGCGGCCGGTGGAAGACGATCGGGTCGAAGGGGCTGACCAGGGCGGCGGTGCGCAACGGGGTCGGCCGCGGCGCCTCCCGGTGCAGCAGCATGGGAAGGCGACCGGCGGGGTGGACGACCTCGACCTCGGTGAGCTCCCCGGTGGCCAGCAGATCCTCGACGGCGGGCCGCGCCTCGCGCATCCGCAGCCGGAAATAGTCGGCGAGCGCCCCGACGTCGGCGATGCCCAGCGAACGGGCCGCCAGGGCCACCAGCGCCCGGACCGCGTCGGCCTCGTCCTGTGCACCCGGCGTGCCGGAGACCTCCGGGGCCTCGGACGTCGGCTCCTCCCCCGAGCTGCCGGACTCTTCCTGCTCGCCGGCCTTCGCAGGGTCGAGCGCGGACGGGGCCGCGTCCTCGTCGAGCACGTAGAGCCGTTCGAACTGGGAATTGCGGCCGACGGCGTCCAGCGCTCCGGAGCGGAACAGATACTCCACGGCCCACTGGCTGGAGGTGCGCCGCCACCCCCACCCCTCGCCGCGCTCGGTGTCGCCCAGATGCCGGGACACGGCCGCGGCGCTCGCGGGGCCGAGCTCACGGAGGGCCGCGAGGATGTTCGCCAGCAACTGCGGCGAGGACGCCGCGGCCGCGCGCACCGCGCCCCAGTCCTGGCGGGCCGCGGCGCGACGGCGGAAGGCCAGCAGGCGATGAACCTCGTGAGTCGTGTAGGCGGCCTCGTGGGCCAGGGCTTCGCGCACCAGTCGGGCCGGGCCGGGGCGGGCCAGCCGATCCAGCACCGCGGGGTCCCAGCTGCCGGTGCGCGTGAAGACCGGCAGGTGGTGGGCGCGGGCGAAGATGCTGACGGAGTCGATCTGGAGCAGATGGGTGCGGGCCAGGGTGCGTTCCAGCGCGCGGCGACTGGCGGCCGCCGACGGGACGGCCGTACGGCGCGCGGGCCCCATCCCTTGGGCGCGGAGGGCGATGCGCCGTGCCTGCGTCCAACTGATCGTGGAGGTCACCGGTGGGTCTTCCTGTCGGGCTGTGCGGGGACGGAGGGTTCGGGACGAGGGGTCCCACAGCACCGGGCGGGAGGGCGCGTATCGCGCTCCTCCCGCCCGGAGGTGTCTCGGGGTCTCAGGACGACTGCAGCTCCGAATCGAGCTCGATCACACCGTAGTTCCAGCCCTTGCGGCGGTAGACCACCTTGGGGTTGCCGGAGTCGGCATCGACGAAGAGGAAGAAGTCATGGCCGACGAGCTCCATCTGGTACAGGGCATCATCGACGGCCATGGGTGTGGCGCGGTGCTTCTTCTCGCGGATCACCACGGGGCTGCCGGACTCGGCCACATCCAGCTCGGAGACGTCCGCAGGGTTCGCGGCCTCCGACTGGTCCGGGTTCTCGGGACGCTCGGGATCATCGGTCTCTCTCCGGGTCCCGTCGGCCCCGGAGACGCTCGCGCCGGCGGCGGCCCGCGGCTCGGTGGCGGGTTCCACCGGCGTCTCCTGGAGCGGGACGGGCAGTTCCTGGTCCGCGGGCATGGTGCGCACGCTGGCACCGGTTCCGTGATGGGCGCGGTCGCGACCGCGGTGACGGTCCTTGCGCCGGTCCCTGGCACGGCGGAGGCGTTCGAGCAGCTTCCCGTAGGCGATGTCGAGGGCGCCGAAGAGGTCGTCCGCCCGGGCTTCCGAGCGGATCACGGCGCCGTTGTCATGGACGGTGAGCTCGACACGGTCGCTGAGCTCGCTCTGCCTGGGGTTCTTCTCCTGTGAGATCTCCACATCCACTCGCAGCGCCGTGGGGGCGAACTGGGTGACCTTGTCGAGCTTGTCGGTGAGATGGCGACGGAAACGATCCGGGACGTCCATGTGACGTCCGACGACAT
>NZ_JBZXYT010000024.1:0-54372 GCF_059391765.1 Brachybacterium sp. SYSU DS0246
CCTCGCGGGCGTCTTCCTGCTGATCCTGGTCATCGTGCTGGGGGACATCGTCGGGCTGATCCCGATGGCAGCGCTGGTCGCCGTGATGATCATGGTCTCCGTGGCCACCCTGGACTGGCACAGCATCCGCCCCTCCACGCTGCGCATGATGCCCTGGTCCGAGACGGCCGTCATGCTGGTCACCGTCATCGCCACCGTCGCCACCCACAACCTCGCCGTCGGCGTCATCCTGGGCGTCATCGCCGCGATGGTCCTGTTCGCCCGGCGCGTCGCGCACCTGGTGCGCATCGAGAAGGTCTGGGAGACGGACGTGGACGGCGACGGCAGCGTCGATATCCGCCGCTACGCCGTCAAGGGCGAACTTTTCTGGGCCTCGAGCAACGACCTGGTCTACCAGTTCGACTACGCCGGTGATCCCGAGACCGTCATCATCGACCTCACCGACGCCGACATCTGGGACGCCTCCACCGTCGCCACCCTGGACGCCGTGCAGACGAAGTACGCCGCACGGGACAAGGAGGCCCGCATCATCGGCTTGGACGGTGCGAGCCTCCAGCGCCTCGAGAAGCTCTCAGGAAAGCTCGGCGAAGGCCACTGAGCCGGCCGAAGGCCGGGCACGGGCGGACGCGGACGGGCCCCGGGACATCGCGTTTCGGGGCCCGTCGTGGCACGCGGCCAGAGTCAGGCGTCGATCACGACTGCCATCACCGCCGGTTGCCGGCGGTGCGTGCGGCGCAGGTGGGTGCTCATGGCCTCGACGATGAGTTCCTCGAGCGCGCCGACGTCGTGGACCTTCTCCTTCTTGGCACGCTCGAGCGCCTTGGTCACCGCCCGCCGGGCTCCGGTGAACGTCGATTCGTCGTGGACGAATCCCTTCGCGAGGAACTCGATGGGCTCGACCGGCTGATTGGTCTTCGGATCGATCAGCGCCAGAACCGTCACCACGCCGCCGTCTCCCAGTACCCGGCGCTCAGCCAGGGTGTCCTCCGTCGCGGCTCCGATGGTCTGGCCGTCCACGTAGACCAGGCCTGCCGGAACCTTTCCCGAAATGCGCGCTCGCCCGTCGACGAGGTCGACGGCGACGCCGTCGCGGGCGATGACCACTCGGTCCTCCGGGACTCCTGTACGGCGGGCGAGCTCGGCGTTGGCGTGCAGATGCTTCGATTCACCATGCACCGGCATGACGTTGCTGGGTCGCACGATGTTGTAGCAGTAGACGAGTTCCCCGGCGCTGGCGTGGCCGGAGACGTGGACCTTGGCGTTGCCCTTGTGGACGATGTTCGCGCCCAGGTCGGTCAGCTTGTTGATGACGCCGTAGATCGCGTTCTCGTTGCCCGGGATGAGCGAGCTGGCCAGGAGGACCGTGTCCCCTTCGCCGACCCGGATCTGATGGTCCCCGTCAGCCATGCGGGACAGCGCGGCGAGTGGCTCGCCCTGGGACCCGGTGCAGACCAGCGTGATCTTGTGGTCCGGCATCGATCGGATCCTCCGGAAATCCACGAGGAGGCCGTCGGGGATCGTGAGGTAGCCGAGGTCGCGGGCGATCGCCATGTTGCGGACCATGGAGCGACCCACGAACGCGACCTTCCGCCCATTGGCATGGGCGGCATCGACGACCTGCTGGATGCGGTGGACATGGCTGGCGAAGCTGGAGACGATGATCCGTCGAGGCGCCGTGGCGAACACCTGGTCGATGGCCGGCGCGAGATCGCGTTCGGACACGGTGAATCCGGGAACTTCGGCATTCGTGGAATCGACGAGGAAAAGGTCCACGCCCTCCTCACCGAGGCGGGCGAACGCGCGCAGGTCCGTGATCCGGTCATCCAGCGAGAACTGGTCCATCTTGAAATCACCGGTGTGCAGCACGAGTCCGGCACCGGTGCGGATGGCGACAGCCAGTCCGTCCGGGATCGAGTGATTGACTGCGACGAACTCCAGGTCGAAGGGGCCGAAGGATCGGCGATCGCCAGCTTCCACTCGGACGGTCTCCGGCGTCACCCGATGCTCCTCGAGCTTGGCGGTGATGAAGGCCAGGGTGAGCTCGGAGCCCACGATCGGGATGTCGGCCCGCTCCTTGAGCAAGTATGGGACACCGCCGATGTGATCTTCGTGCCCGTGGGTGAGCACGATGGCCTCGATGTCGTCGAGACGATCTCGGATCGAGGTGAAGTCCGGCAGGATCACGTCGACGCCCGGCTGGTGCTCCTCGGGAAACAGGACGCCGCAGTCGACGAGCAACAGCCGTCCCGCGTGCTCGAAGACGGTCATATTGCGACCGACTTCGCCGAGACCACCGAGGGCGGTGATACGCATTCCGCCGCGGGGCAGCGGTGAGGGAGCCGAGAGTCGGCGCGGAGGTGTCGGCATGGGAACTCGCTTCTGTCGGGGGAAAATTGTCGCGTCGTGGAGCGAGCGGCACTGCAAGGGGCAGGCGCGGCATTAATACCATTACGTTACGTCAGAGTTCGGGCATACCGGGACCACGCCGTGCTTCTTGGGCTTCTTGGCTGGCGCCCTCCACGGACAATGCCCGCCCTCCCCGTCGAGGGGCGAGCGGGCACTGGTGCCGGGCTGCTCCGCAGCAAGCCGCATAGCCCCGTGCGCGGGGCGGAGGATCACCGGATCAGGGCACGATCCAGCCGGCGGCCCGGAACAGCTCGTACCACTCGGCGCGGGTCAGCGGGATCTCCGAACCCGCCGCCGAATCCTGCACGCGCTGCGGAGTCGTCGTACCCAGGACCACCTGCATCTGCGCCGGGTGCCGGGTGATCCACGCGGTCGCGATGGCCTCGGGGGCGACGTCGTACTTCGCGGCCAGGCGGTCGACGACGGCGTTGAGCTCGGGGTGCTTCTCGCTGCCCAGGAACACGCCGTCGAAGAATCCGGCCTGGAACGGCGACCAGGCCTGGATGGTGATGTCGTGCAGGCGGCAGTAGTCCAGGATGCCGCCGCCGTCGCGCACCAGCGCCTGGTCGGTGCCTTGCATGTTCGCCGCCACGCCCTGGGCGACGAACGTGGAGTGGGTGATCGACAGCTGCAGCTGGTTCGCCACGATCGGCTGGTTCAGGTGCTTGCCCAGCAGATCGATCTGGCGCGGCGTGTGGTTCGAGACGCCGAAATTGCGCACCTTGCCGGACCGGTGCAGCTCGTCGAACGCGCGGGCGACCTCCTCGGGCTCGACCAGTGCGTCGGGACGGTGCAGCAGCAGGATGTCGATGTAGTCGGTCTTCAGCGCCTTCAGCGATCCCTCGACCGATTCGATCAGGTGGTCGTAGGAGTAGTCGAAGTAGGGGCCGTCGGGCACGATCCCGGCCTTGGTCTGGATGGTGACCTGCTCGCGCTCGGAGGCGCTCAGCGCCATCGCCTCGGCGAAGCGCGCCTCGCACGTGTGCTTGGCCCCGCCGTAGACGTCGGCGTGATCGAGGAAGTCGATCCCGGCATCGCGCGCGGTGCGGACCAGGGTCCTGATCTCGTCGTCGGACTTCTCCGCGATCCGCATCAGTCCCAGCACCACGTTGGGTGCGGCGATGTCGGTGTGCGGCATGGTGAACTGCTTCATGGATGAGCCTCCGGGCGCAGGGGAACGGATCGGCCGCACCGCTCGGCGGCGCCGCCGAGGTCGAGCCTATGCCCGTCGGCGCACGGGGCGCATGGCGGTCCGCCGTCGGCCCCGTACGCTGGGGATCCGGGTCAGGGAGCGTTTTCCGAGGGGCGGGACGGCGATGCGACCGGCACGGGCCCCGGCATAGGCTGTATACAGTGAGCACCCCCTTCCCCTCCTCCCACGTTCCACCGACCACGACACGACGGGAGAAGGCAGGTGCCCGGCTCACCCTGACCCTCGCCTCGCTGGTGATGATCGGCCCGTTCTCGATCGACACCGTCTTCCCGGCCTTCACTCGGATCGGGGAGGAGTTCGGCAGCGACGACGTCGCCCTCCAGCAGCTGGTTTCGGCCTACCTGGCGGCCTTCGCCGTGATGTCCGTCTTCCACGGACCGCTCTCGGACGCCCTGGGCCGCAAGAAGGTCATCGTCGGCGGTCTGGTGATCTACATCCTCGGCATGTTCGGGTGCATCCTCGCGCCCAACATCGGCAGCCTGGTGCTGCTGCGGGTGCTGCAGGGCATGAGCGCCGGCGCTGCCACCGTCGTCTCCCGCGTGATCATCCGCGACATGTTCTCCGGCTCCGAGGCGCAGCGGCTGATGTCCCGGGTGATGATGATCTTCTCCGTCGCCCCCGCCCTGGCGCCCATCTTCGCCGGCTGGCTGCTGCTGCTGGGCGACTGGCGCTGGGTGTTCGCCGGCGTCGGCATCTACGCCCTGGTCGTGCTGGTCCTGGCGCTGCAGCTGCCCGAGACCCTGCCGCCGGAGGCGCGCACCAAGCTGCGAGTGGGCGCCCTGCTGGGGTCCCTGGCCCACGTCGGCCGCTCGCCGGTGATGCTGCGGATCGCCGCGGCCTCCGCGTTCGGCTTCGCCTCCCAGTTCGTGTTCATCGCCGCCGCCTCGATCTTCATGGTGGACCTGCTGGGCCTGGGCGAGCAGGACTTCTGGGTGCTGTTCGTCCCGCTCATCGTCGGCATGGTCTCCGGTGCCTGGGTGGTGGGCCGGGTCGCCGACCTCATGGAGCGCAGCCGGCTGATCACGTTCGGCTACCTCGGCACGTTCCTCACCGCGGGCGTGAACCTGCTGCTGGTGTCCCTGGCCCCGGAGTACACCGGCGGGCTGACCTGGTCGCTGCTGCTGGCCGTGGTCGGGCCGATGCTGATCGCCTTCACCGTCGCCCTGATCTTCGCCCCCATCCAGCTCGAGGTGCTCGACCTGTTCCCGCACCAGCGCGGATCCGCGGCCTCCCTGGGCACCTTCTTCGCCCTCGTCCTCAATGCGCTGCTGGCCGGGCTGATCGCGCCGCTCGTCGCCACCAGCCTCGTCTCCCTGGCTCTGGCCTCGCTCGGGTTCTCCGTGCTCGGCGGGGCGTTCTGGGCGTGGCATCTGCGGGCGGTGCGCACCCCAACGGGGGTGTGAGCGGCCGCGCACCCGGGTAGAGTCACAAGCGCACGTCAGGCACCGATCGGCCTGTCGCTCCGGCAGGCCGTCGGTCAGGCGCCGCTCCCTGAGTTCGACGACGACGGAGGACCCCGTGAACACCATGCCCAGCGATGCCCCCTCGGACGATCACACCGCCAACGGCCCCGACCGGAACCTCGCCCTCGAACTGGTCCGCGTGACCGAGGCCGCCGCCATCGCCGGGGGCCGCTGGGTCGGCGCCGGCGACAAGAACCGGGCCGACGGCGCCGCCGTCGACGCCATGCGCTCCTTCATGGACACCGTCCGCATGAACGGCACCGTCGTCATCGGCGAGGGCGAGAAGGACGAGGCCCCGATGCTGTTCAACGGCGAGAAGGTCGGCGACGGGAACGGGCCGGACGTCGACGTCGCGGTCGACCCCATCGACGGCACCCGCCTGACGGCGATGGCGTACAACAACGCCCTGTCGGTGTTCGCCGTCGCCGAGAAGGGGAGCATGTACGACCCCTCGGCGGTGTTCTACATGGAGAAGATGGTCGTCGGTCCCGCAGCGGCCGAGTTCGTCGATCTGCGCCTGCCCATCCGGCAGAACATCAACCTCGTGGCCAAGGCGCTCGGCAAGCCCGTCAGTCAGGTCAACGTCTGCGTCCTGGAGAGGCCCCGCCACGAGGCCCTCGTCCGCGAGATCCGCGAGGCCGGGGCGCGCGTCAAGTTCATCATGGACGGCGACGTCGCCGGGGCCATCGCCGCCGCCCGCGGCGCCGGGGTGGACATGCTGCTGGGCACCGGCGGCACCCCCGAGGGCATCATCGCCGCCTGCGCGGTCAAGGCCACCGGCGGCATCCTGCAGGCCCGCCTCGCCCCGAAGGACGACGCCGAACGCCAGCAGGCGCTCGGCGCCGGCCACGACCTCGACCGCGTGCTGACCACGGACGATCTGGTCACCTCCGACAACTGCTACTTCGCCGCCACCGGCATCACCGACGGCGACCTGCTCAGCGGCGTGAAGTACCAGGCCGATCGCATCACCACCGAGTCCATCGTCATGCGGTCCACCTCGGGCACCGTGCGGATCGTCGAGGCCGAGCACCGTGCCGAGAAGTGGGCCCGCTGGATCGCCGTGTGAGGGAGAGCGCGCCGGTCCGGGGCTGTGAGTCGCACTGCAGTGGGGACCGGGGCGAGCTCAGGCGGCTCTAACCTGAACCCATGCCCTCCTCAGACGAAGCCCTCGCCCCGGCTCCGGACCGGGCCCCGGCGACGGACGGCGCCCCGGCGACGGGCCGCGCCCCGGTCGCGGAACAGGCCACTGACCAGCAGGTCCATGTCGCCGTCGACCTGATCGTGCTGACCCTGCGCGGGGGCCGCCTCAACGTGCTGCTGGTGCGGCGCGAGGACGAGCCCTTCCGTGACGCGTGGGCGCTGCCCGGTGGCTTCGTGCGGCTGGACGAGGACCTCGAGGACGCCGCCTACCGGGTGCTGGCCGACGAGGCCTCGCTCGGGGACTTCACCGTTCACCTCGAGCAGGTGCGCACCTTCGGGGCCCCGGACCGCGACCCCCGCGGCCGAGTGGTCTCGGTGGCCTTCATGGCCCTGGGCGCGGACCTTCCCGATCCCCAGCGCGGTGAAGAGGTCGCCGACGCCCGCTGGTGGTCCGTCGACGATCTCGCGGCGATCGACCTGGCCTTCGACCACGACGTCGTCCTGGACAGCGCCGTCGAGCGGGCGCGCGCGAAGCTCGAGTACACGACGCTCGCGGTCACCTTCCTGCCGCCGGAGTTCACGATCTCCCAGCTGCGCGGGGTCTACGAGAGCGTCTGGGGCACGAAGCTGGACGCCGGCAACTTCCATCGCAAGGCCACCCGCACCGAGGGCTTCCTGGTCGAGCTGGACCGCCATGCCGCACCGACGGGCGGGCGCCCCGCGCGGCTGTACTCCGCCGGTCCCGGCACCGCACTGATCCCGCCGCTGCTGCGCTCGGGGCAGTAGGCGGCTCCCGGCAGCTGACCGCGCTTCGTGGCAGGATCGCTGTGTGACCACCACCGATGCCGCCCCCGCTCACCCTGATCCCGCCAAGGCCGCGATCGCCGCGTCCTACCGCGACCGACGGGACGACGTCCACGCCCTCGCCCGCGCGATCCACGCCGACCCGGAGATCGCCTTCGACGAGCAGCGAGCACACGACCGCTGTGCGGACCTCCTCGAGGACGTGGGCTTCGCCGTCGAGCGCGGGATCGCGGAGCTGCCCACCGCGTTCCGCGCCACCTACGGCAGCGGATCCCTGGTCGCGTCCCTCTGCGTCGAGTACGACGCCCTGCCCGAGATCGGCCACGGCTGCGGTCACAACCTCATCGCCGGCTCCTCGCTCGGCGCCGCCCTCGCCCTCGTCGGCATGGTCGATCGCCTGGACGTGACGCTGCAGGTCATCGGTACGCCGGCGGAAGAGCACGGCGGCGGCAAGCAGCTGCTGATCGAGCGCGGCGTGTTCGAGGGAGTGCATCTGTCGCTGATGTCCCACCCCACCGCGCACACCGGGACCTATGACGTGCTGGGCTCGACCAGCCAGGCCGTCGGCCGCTGGCGCGCGACCTACACCGGTCGCGGCGCCCACGCCGCCGCCGACCCCACCGACGGCGTCAACGCGAACGATGCCGCGGTGATCGCGCAGGTCGCGGCAGGCCTGCTGCGCCAGCGGGTCAAGGACGGCCAGCGCCTGGCCCTGGTGCCGCAGCAGTCCGGGGTCACCAACATCATCCCCGAGACCGCGGTGATCGACCTCGAGTGCCGGGCGCTGACGATGCCGGAGTTCGAGCAGCTGCGCGAGAGTCTGTTCGCCTGCCTCGAGGCCGGAGCCGTGGGCACCGGCTGCGCCCTGGAGATCGCCGCCTCCGAGCCCGTCTACGAGCCGCTGCTGCAGGACGACGTGCTGGGGACCGCGTGGAACGAGGCCATGGAGGTGCTGGGGCGCCCGCTGGAGGGCTCGCTCGGGGTCATGGCCGCCTCCACCGACATGGGCAACGTGTCCCAGCGCGTGCCGGGCCTGCACCCGTTCGTCGGGATCACCGGAGCCGGAGGTGCCCTGCACACGCGCGAATTCGCCACCCATGTCGCCAGCGAGCAGGGATACCGGCTGATGGACGATGCGGCCGTGGCGATGGCCTGGGTGATCCACGACGTCGCCGCCGACCCCGAGCGCCGCGCCGCCATCCTCGCCCGTGCGGCCGAGCTCGCCGGCGCCCACAACGACGGCTGAGGCGATCCGGGCCGGGTCCGGTCCGTCCCCGATCGAGGAGCAGCGGGATCAGGTCGCGAGATCGACGGGCAGGACGCGGCGCAAGATGTCGGAGAGGGTGACGACTCCGACGAACCGCTCGCCGTCGTCCATGACCGCGATCAGCTGTTCACGGCCATCGCGCGCCCGTGCGAGCGCGTCGTAGACCGGCGTGGAGGCGGCCAGGGTGAAGGCCGGGCGGGCCAGATCCCGGGCGGGACGGCCGGCGGATTCCAGGAGCACGTCGCGCAGGTGGACGACGTGCGGGGCGCCGCGCGGGTCCTCCACCAGGATGCGCATGTGATGCGAGCGGGCCGCGGCGGAGCGGACGTCGGCGACCGTGGCGTCAGCGGGAACGGTCGTCGGCCGTTCGCGTCCCTCGACGAGGTCGGCGAGCCGGAGTTCGGCCAGTTCCAGGGCACCGGACAGCTGGGGATGGAACACGGGGTCGAGAGTGCCGCTCGAGGAGGAGTGCTCGACGAGCTGGCGGATGGTGGCCGCGTCCTGGCCGCCGACGGCGGCCCGCTCCGCCGGCGTGACCCCGCTCGCGGCGACCAGCTTGTTGGCCACGGCATTGACGAAGACCAGCAGCGGTCGGACCACTGCCACGAACAGGCGCGAGGGCACGCCGATCAGCTTCGCCGAGAACTCCGGATGGGCGATCGCCCAGGACTTCGGTGCCATCTCGCCGACGACGAGGTGCAGGAAAGTCACCAGCAGGAGCGAGAAGGCGAAGGCGGAGACGTCGGCGAGGGAAGCGGGCACACCCCACCCGGTGAGCACAGGTCCGACCCACGCGTCGACCGCAGGCTTGGTCACGGCACCGAGGGCGAAGGTGCAGGCAGTGATGCCGAGCTGTGCACCGGCGAGCATCATGGTCAGCTCGTTGATGCCGCGGAGGGCGGCCCGTGCCGAGCGACTCGTCGGCGCCTCCGTCTCGAGGCGGTGCCTGCGTGCCCCCAGGAGCGAGAACTCGATGATCACGAAGAACGCACTGAGCACGATCAGGGCCACGGTGACCGCCGTGACCACGAGGGGATTCGTCATCGCTGCTCCTCCTCGTCCGTCGTGGCCGATGACCGGTCACCGCGGCTGTCCGGTTCCCCGCCCTCGGAGCCTCCATCAGCACTCTCGGATGCTTCGACGACTCCCTCGGATGTCGCGTCGGCTCGCTCTGCCGCGTCGTCCGTCTCGGTCAGCCGCAGGTGCAGCTCGCTGGGGACGTGTCGGGCCACCTCCCGCACCACGATCTCCAGGGCCCGTCGCGGAGGTTCGTCGAGGATGAGTTCGCGGGGATCGGGCGGGAGCTCGACACGCACGATCTGCCCCGGTTCGGGAAGCTGTTCGTGCGTCGCGATCACCAGGCCCGCGAGTGTCTCGTAGTCACCTTCGGGCAGCTGCGCGCCGATGGCGCGTGCGACCTCGTCCACGTGGACGTCACCGTCCATCGTCCACGCCGTCTCCGACTCCGACTCGATGGACGGAGGAGGCTCCTCGTCGTGCTCGTCGCCGATCTCCCCGATGAGTTCCTCGGCGAGATCCTCCAGGGTGAGGATGCCGGCGAATCCGCCGTACTCGTCGATGATGCATGCCAGCTGACGACCCGACTCCGTCATCGCGTCGAGGGCTTCGGGCAGAGGGGCCAGAGTGGGCAGCACGAGGGGATCACGCATCACGCCCGAGACCGGGGCATCCCCGAGGTCATCGCGCTCGAGCAGGTCCCCGAGCTGGACGACTCCGACGGGTTCCTCGTCCTCGGAGAGCACCGGGTACCGGGTGTGACCGCCGGCCATGCGCCCGTACAGCTCGGCGACCGTGGTCTCCGGAGTCACGGTGCCGGCGCGGGAGCGGGGGATCATGGCGTGCTCGACCGTGCGATCGGGGAACTCGAGGACCCGGTCGATGAGCATCGACAGCTCTTCGGGGAGATCTCCGCTCTCACGGGAGTCGGCGACGATCCGGTCGAGGTCAGCCGCGGTGGCGGTCGTGTCCACGTCGTGGACCGGCTCTATGCGCAGCAGGCGCAGCAAGGCGTTCGCCGCGTGATCGAAGACCGTGATCAACCATCCGAAGGCGGCGAGATAGATGCGAGTCGAGCGCGCCAGGGCACGGGCCAGGGGCTCCGGCGCGGCGATGGCCAGGTTCTTCGGATAGAGCTCACCGAAGACCATCTGCACGACGGTGGCCACGGCCAGGGCGCTGACTGTGCCCACCGAGATGCTCACCGCCGAGGGGACGCCGACGCCGCCCAGCATCATGCCGAGCGAGCGGCCAACCAGCGGTTCGGCGACGTACCCGACCATCAGGCCGGTCACGGTGATCCCGAGCTGGGCTCCCGAGAGCATGAACGAGGTACGGCGCGTCACCGCGAGAGCTGCTGCGGCCGCCTTGTCGCCTTCCTCCGCGCGCGCTCGCAACCGCGCCCGATCCACAGACATGTAGGCGAATTCCTGGGCGACGAAGTAGCCGTTGGCCGCGATGATCGCCGCCATCGCGAGGATCCCCAGCAGGAGCAGGACGAGGGCCTCGATCATCGCCTCGGCCCCCAGGGGCCGAGGCCGGCGGGGTCGCCGGCCCTCAGGAGGTCATCGGATGTGGTCGAGGTGCAACAGTCGCCCGGGTCATCAGGAGACCCGGGGCGGCTCGAAGGTCGGCCCATGGCGGTGATTCTCACGCTCCTGGTGTGTGGTGACAGGAGCGTACAAGATCGGCGGCCGGCGTCATACAGCAATGGTCCAGAGTCCTCGGCGACGTCGCGGCGCGGCCGACCGGCGTCGGCTGGGCAGATCGAGGGCACTGCCGACGAAGGGGCCGTATCTTTGACGATCTCGGTGTCCTGTCTCCGACGGTGACACACTGAGCACCGTCATGCCGCCATCCCCGGCGGACCGCGACCCGACGTCTCCCAGGACCACCACCATGCCTTCGCAGTCTCCTTTCCTCGCGCCCGGCGCGCCCGCACACCGCTCGGAGGTGACCTTCGCATGAGGACTGTCCCGACTCCCGACCATTCCGCCGAGGATCAGATGCAGGGATTCGCGGCCGACGATGCGACCGGTGACCGCGGCCCCGCGGAGAACGGCGGCACCGCGGAGAACGTGGAACCGGCGGCGAACGTGGAATCAGCGGAGAACAACTCCGGTGAGCCGGCGCGGCGCACGCCGTCGCTGCCGTGGTCGGAGGAGGAACAGGCCGACGTCTGGTCCGGGAGCGCCTCGGACGGGGTCGGCCAGGACGACGCGGTGGAACACGGCGACGCACAGGATGGCGACTCGCCGGTCGGCGACGCGCAGGATGGCGCGCAGGCGACCCGCGAGCGCGTGGCTTCACCCGGCGTTCATCCGGTCGCGGCGCCCATCGCCCGTCGCGGCGTGCGCGTGCGTCGGCCCCCGCGGGCGAGCCACAACCCGCAGCCCTTCCGCCACCTCGTGCCGGGCGCGGGCGTCTCGGCGCCCGCGGAAGACGGACCTGTGCCGGGCGGAGACCTGACCCACGGGGTCGGCGAGCGTACCGAGGAGGTCCCGGCCGGAGCCGACGAGACGGGCTTCGCCTCGGCCTCGCCGGGGGAGGACGCCTGGGTCCAGGGTCCGGTCGAGGGCATCGAGGAACCGCAGTCAGAAGTCCTCGGAGCCGCGGAGGACGTCGACGATCCGACCGAGCACGACCCGGCCGAGCCGATCGAGGATGATCTGGCCGAGGATGCGCCGATCGAGCACGACCCGGCCGAGCCCGAGCCGATCGAGGATGAGCTGGCCGAGCCCGAGCCGATCGAGCACGACCCGGCCGAGGCCTTCGACATAGATCCCGGCACCGGCAGGCGGTGGACCGTCGTCGACGAGAGCGCCGGATCGGAACAGTCCCCGGACGCCGCAGACCCGGGGAGCACGCCGGCAACCGTCCCACCCCGCACACGCCCCGCGGACGCCGACGCCCGCGGCAAGGCGTATCCCGTGCCCGGCACGCTGGGGTCGCCCGGCGGTGAGCCGATCACGACACCGACTGCGGAGCCGGCTGCCCAGGCGAGCGAGGAGAAGGGTCCGACCCCGCTGCAGCGCACGCTCGACCTGCTCAGCCCGCATCTGCGGGCGCATCGCCCCGGCTACATCACCGGCTCGATCGCCCTCCTGCTCAGCGTGTGGCTGCTGGTCGCCCTGCCGTTCCCGCTGAAGTACGCGGTCGATGCCGCGATCGCCACGACCGGCGCGGAGATCCCCGCCATCCGCGGCGTCGGGGGCGATCCCGCCGGCGCCCTGACGACCAGTGTCATCGTCCTCGCCGTGCTCCTGACCCTGCAGGTCCTCACCCGCTTCATCGGCATCGCGGCTCTGGGCCGCGTCGGCACACGGATGGCCACCGACCTGCGCAGCCGTCTGCTCAGTCACCTCCACCGGCTCACGCCCGAGCCCGGCACCTCCGGGGAGAGGAAGGCCGGCGCCGCACCGGCCGCAACCGCCTCATCCAGCGGCTCGGAGGCCGACGGAGAATCAGCCGTCGCGCTCATCGAGGACGTCGCCCGTCTGCGCGACCTGTTCTCCCACTCCGGGCCCCGTGTCGCCGCCGGCGTGCTGACCCTCGCCACCCTCGTCATCGTCACGGTGATCATCGAGCCGCTCGCCGCCCTCGTGCTCCTGGTCACCGGGGTGCTCTACGCGGTGCCCGCCGTGTTCGTGCTGCGCCGGGCCGGCGCCGCCGATCGCCGGGCCGCCACCGAGGAGCGCATGCTCGCCGACACCGCCGAGGAACTGGTCTCGGCCACCGGCACCATCCAGTCCTACGGGCTGGAGACCCGCTCCGAGCGCGGCCTGACCGAAGCCGGCAACCGGGCCGGTCGCGCCGTGACCGCGGCCCGTCGCTCCCAGTCGCTGCTGCAGCTGCTCGCCCAGATCGTCGCCGGGATCGGCATGCTGGGCACGCTGCTCCTGGCAGGGGCCCGGGTCGCCGCAGGCTCCATGTCTCCCGGAGATCTCGTCCTCGTCCTCGCCTACGTGGCGATCACGATCCTGGTGCTGCGCGAGCTGCTCCCGCACACCGGTGTTCTCCGCGACGCGACCAGCGCGGGCGAGAACCTCTCCGCACTCCTGGAGCGCCGCGCCGGCATCGCCGAACCCCAGCGCACCCAGCCCGTCGGCCGTGTCCGGGGCGAGATCGTGTTCTCCGCGCTCGATGCGAAGGACGCAGAGGGCGGCCACCTGTTCGACACGGTCTCGCTGGTGGTGCCCGCCGGCCAGCACATAGCCCTGCTCGACGAGACCGGCCACGAGTCCTCGGCCCTGATCGCCTACCTCCAGCGCTTCGACCAGCCCGACACCGGGCGAGTCCTGCTGGACCGCTTCGACACCCGCACCGTCGCGCTCGCCGACCTGCGACGGCAGATCGCCGTCGTCCAGCGCGAACCGGTGCTGTTCACCGACACCGTGCGCGAGAACATCCGCATCGGCCGGCCCGACGCCACCGACGCCGACGTGCTCGAGGCCGCGCGGAAGGCCGGCGTCGACGAGTTCGTCGCGCAGCTGCCCGACGGGCTGGACACCGTGCTGTACCGGCGCGGGAACGTCCTCACCGACGGTCAGCGCCGACGGGTCGCGATCGCCCGGGCGCTGGTGCGCGACGCCCCGGTCGTCGTGCTCGATGCCGCCGACGCGGACCTCTCCGGCCCCGAGCGCAGACCCGTGCTGCGGGCCCTGGCCACGCTCATCGAAGGCCGCACCGCGCTCGTCCGCAGCCGCGATCCCGAGACCATCGCGGAGATGGACCGCGTGCTGTGGCTGGAGGCCGGAGACATCCGCGAGGACGGGGCACCGTCGGCTCTGGCCACCGATCCCGGCACCCGCCTGGCGACCTGGCTCAGCCGTCAGGACGACTCCGTGCGGTGACCGCAGCGCGGTGAGCGGCGACGAACCGTCGCAGGGCTCTCGACTGCGCTCAACCGGGCGGCAACCTCCCGGTCATCTCGGCGCGCCACACTGAGCGGACTGTCCGAGCCCTGGCGGGTTCGTCGGCCGAACCGGTGACCTCCGGGGCAGCGCGAGAAAGCTGGTCCACGATGAAGATCTCCGTCATCGGTGTGGGGTACCTCGGGGCCGTCCACGCCGCCAGCATGGCCGAGCTCGGCCACGACGTGATCGGCCTGGACGTCGACGCCCGCCGCATCGACCTGCTCTCGGCCGGCGAGGCCCCGTTCCACGAACCGGGTTTCACCGAGATCCTCCGCCGCGGCCTCGATGCCGGGCGGCTGCGCTTCACCACCGACTACGCCGAACTGGCCGATGCGGAGGTCCACTTCCTGAGCTTGGGCACACCGCAGCGGGCCGACGGATTCGGCGCGGACCTCACCGCGCTGCACGCCGCCGCCGGCTCCCTCGCCGAGGTGCTCCCGGCCCGGGCCGGCCGGCCGACGCTGGTGGTCGGCAAATCCACCGTGCCGGCCGGCACCGCCCGCGGTCTCGCCGACCGTCTCGAACGGCTCGAGGGCGTACGGGTGATGTGGAACCCGGAGTTCCTCCGCGAGGGCTTCGCCGTCAAGGACACCCTGGATCCCGACCGCCTCGTCTACGGCGTGCGTGACCCCGACGGTGCTGACACCGAGATCGCCATGCTCGACGAGGTCTACGCCGGCATCCTCGAGCGCGACGTGGAGCGCCTGGTCATGGGCTTCGAGACCGCCGAGCTGGTCAAGGTCTCCGCCAACGCGTTCCTGGCCACGAAGATCTCCTTCATCAACGCGATCGCCGAATTGTGCGAGGCCACCGGCGCCGACGTCACCGACATCTCCCGCGCCCTGGGCATGGACGACCGCATCGGCAGCAAGTTCCTGCGCGCCGGCGTCGGCTTCGGCGGCGGCTGCCTGCCCAAGGACATCCGCGCCTTCATCGCCAGCGCCGAGGACCTCGGAGCCGGCCAGGCGCTCGGCTTCCTGCGCGAGGTCGACGCCGTCAACCAGCGCCGGCGGGTGCGCGTGGTCGAGCTGGCCCGCGAGATGCTCGGCCCGGTGCGCGGCCGCCGCATCACCGTTCTCGGCGCCGCCTTCAAGCCCGACAGCGACGACGTGCGCGACTCCCCGGCGCTCGAGGTGGCCTCCCGCCTCATGTCCGCTGGTGCTCACGTCACCGTCACCGACCCCGAGGCGCTGGCCAACGCCGCGCGCCGCTTCGAGGGCATGACCACCGTGGCCGACACCACCGAGGCGCTGCGAGGTGCGGAACTGGTGCTGCTGCTGACCGAGTGGCGCGAGTACCGGGAGCTCGACCCCGTCGCCACCGCGCAGCTGGTCGCGGCCCCGCGGATCGTCGATGGCCGGGGCGTGCTGAGCCCGCGTGACTGGCGTGAGGCGGGCTGGGAGTTCCGCGCCCTGGGCCGCCCCGACGCCCCGGCCGCGGACACGGCCTCCGCGCCGGAGCTCGCCTTGTCCTGACGCGCGGGCGCCGCCACCGCGCCGCCCGCTCCCTCCCGCGTCCAAGATTGGCCAGTGCCGTCGCACAATCACCCGAAAATGCGACGTCACTGGCCAAAGTTCGGCGCCCGACCGCGGGCACGGGTGCTGCCGGGCGCGGGGCCGTGGTGCTCACCCCTCGGGGAGGGCGCCCGGCTGCTCGTGCTGGAGCCGCAGGGCCCGGCGCCGGGCGAGGACCGCGCCGGCCAGACCCATGGCCACGCCGAACAGCAGCCAGCCGCCCAGCCACGTGAGGTCCTCGGCGGGATCGACCCAGCCGCCGCCGATGGCGCCGCGGAACGCGTCCACGGCGTGGGTCATGGGCAGGTAGGGGTGGATGACCTGGAAGAACTCCGGCAGGGTGCCGGTGGGATAGGTGCCGCCCGCCCCGGAGATCTGCAGCGCCACCAGCACCAGGGCCACGAACTTCCCGACCGGCCCGAACATCGCCCCGAAGCCGTGGTTCAACGCCACGAACACCAGGCTGGTCAGCGCCGAGAGGCCGAACATCAGCGGCAGATCGTGCATCTGGATGCCCACGCCCCAGCGCAGCGCCCCGACGGCGATCGCGGACTGGATCAGCCCCAGCAGGAAGGCTGGGACCAGGCCACCGGCCAGCAGCTGCAGCGGCCCCACCCCGCGTGAGGCGGCGACAGCGGAGAACGGCGGCATCATCAGGAAGATCGCCATCCCGCCGACCCACAGGCTGATCGCCAGGAACAGCGGAGCCAGGCCCTCGCCGAAACGGGAGAGCTCATGGGCGCGATCGAAGCGCATCTGGACCGGGTCCGAGGCGGTTCGGGCGAGGTCCTCGGACTCGTCCTCGCTGTAGGAGGGCACCTCGTCCTCGGAATCCCCGAGTCCGTCTCGCAGCTCGGCGGATCCGTCGGCGAGCTGCCCGGCCCCGTCGTCGAGCTGGGTGGCGCCGTCGGCCAGTTCGTCGGCGCCGTCGTCGACCTGGCGGGCACCGTCTGCGAGCTGACCGGCGCCGTCCTCGAGGTCGCCCGACCCGTCGGCGAGCTGTTCGGCACCGTTGCGCGCGTCCGTGGCTCCGTCGGCCAGCTGATCCGCGCCGGTGACGAGATCCCCGGAGCCGTCGGCGAGCTGTTCGGCGCCGGTGCGGGCGGTGCCGACGCCGTCGGTGTACTGCTCCACACCGTCGGCCAGCTCATCGGCGCCGCTGGAGGCCGTCCCGGTGGCCTCGGCCAGCTGCTCGGCCCCGGAGGAGACGTCCTGGGCGCCGTTGTTCAGCCGCTGTACGTCATCGGCGCCCTGCTGGAGGGTGTCGTAGGCCGCGGGGAGCGCTTCGGCTGCGGTGCGCGCCTGCTCGGAGAGGTCATCGGCGAGGTCACCGGCATCCTGTCCCTGCTCCGGATCGCTCACGGCGTCGGCGGCCTCGGTGGCGTCGGTGCGCAGGGTCGAGAGGTCGGTGCTGAGGGTGCTGGTGCTGTCGGCCAGGGGGCCGGTGTCCTCGGTGAGGGCCGAAGTGTCCTCGGCGAGGGTCGTGGTGGTGGCTGAGAGCTCGTCGAGGTAGGTGGTGATCCGGTCGGAGGCGCCGGTCATGCCCTCGGCCGTCTCGGCCACGCCGGTGGACTGCTCAGCGGCCGTGCCGGCGGCGTCGTCCGCGGCGGTCGCGTCCTCGCTGGCCCGGCCGGCGTCCTGACGGGTCTGCTCGGAGGTGTCGGAGACGGCCGAGAGCTCCTCGCAGAACGAGGCGTCGGCGCCGGATTCCTCGCAGCGCTGGGCGAGGTCGTCCACGGACTGCGTGTACTCCTGGACGCTGTCCGAGGAGATGGCGGCGCTGTCGGCCGCGGCAGATGTGGCCGTCTGGGTGTCGGTGACCGCAGTGTCGAGCTCGGAGACGTCGCCGGCGATGCTCGAGGCGCCGTCCTGCAGCGTGCGGGCGTCGTCAGCGCGGTCCTCCGTGTCCGTGGCGAGCCCCTGCGCGGTCTCATCGAGGCGTCCCGTGGCGTCATCTACGTTGCTCGCGCTCTCGGAGATCGTGCCGGCGTCGGTGGCGGGCCGGTCGAGATCCTCGCCGATGCCGCTGACGGCGCCGGCGGCCGTCTCCAGGTCATCGACGGCCGTGACCAGGTCATTGCTGGTGCGCTGCACGCTCTCAGGCGTCACGCCGAGCTCCTCGGCGCGCTGCTGGGCGGCGGTGATCGTGTCGCTGAGCTCCTGCGTGCCGCCGGCGACCTGCCCGGCCCCATCGGAGAGGTCCGAGGCGCCGCTGGCGAGCTGGTCGGTGCCCTCGGCGAGGTCCTCGGCCCCGGTGCGCAGGGGAGCGCCCTGCTGATCGAGCGTGGTCAGGCCGCTGCTGAGGTCCTCGGCGCCCTCATGCAGCGTGGCGGTTCCGTCGCGCAGCTGAACCGCGCCGGCCGAGAGCTGATCCAGCCCCACCACCAGGTCGAGGCTGCCCTCGTGCAGGCTGGAGGCGCCGGTGGCCAGTTCGTCGGTCCCGCCGACCAGCTCGCCGGTGCCGTCGGTGAGCTCCGTGCTGCCGGAGACCAGGTCGCCGGTGCCGTCATGGAGCTCGGAGGAGCCGTCGGCGAGCTCGCCGGCCCCGTCGGCCGCATCGACGATCCCGCCATGGATGGTGGTGAAGCCGACGTAGATGTTGTCGAGGTAGTCCTCCAGCACGCTGGCGCGCAGCGAGTCGGTCAGGGCCGTGCCGACGGACTTCGAGAAGTTCCCGCCGACGTAGTTGATGGTGTCGTTGGTGGTCACCGTCAGCAGTGCCGGCGACGCCTGCTCCGCGTCCCCGCCGAGCGAGGCGACGTTCGCGGAGAAGTCCTTCGGGATCTCGACGGTGGCGCCGTAGGTGCCGTCCTCCAGGCCGCGCTGCGCCTCGGCGGCGGAGACCTCCACGAAATCGAAGACGTTCTCCTCGTCCATGTCCACCAGGGTGTCGGTGAACTCGCGGCCGACGTCGACCTGCGTCTCCTCGCCGCTGGGAGAGGTCGCGGTGGCCCCTTCGTCCTCGTCGACCGCGGCAGCGGTGATCTGGTCGAGGTTGTTGCTGGGGTCGTGGAAGGACCACGTCATGTTCCCGGAGTAGATCACCGGGACCAGGGCGAGGCCGACGACGAACAGCGCCGCGATCGGCTTCTTCCACTCAGCCGGCAGCAGCGCGGCCGCGCCGCTGCCCGCGGCGGAGAGGCTGCGACCGACGGAGCCTGCGGCGGAGCGGACGGCGGCGAGGAGGGCATGGGCCACCGCGGAGAGGGCGGCCAGGAGAGCGCGGAGTATTCCCATCACGAACAGCACGATACATTCGTGTATCGAGCGTGTTACCGATCAGTAGTAAAGTGTGGTGAGAGGAACGGCATCAGGCCGGCAGCCGCACGACCCAGGGCTCGCGGGGGAGGGACGCGGGGTCCCACCGCTCGAGCACGTCGGCGGCAGTGCGGCACCCGCTCAGGCCGAGGGACTCGCCGATCCGGCCGACGACGTCCGCGGCGCTCTCACCGCGTTCCAGCCGGTCGCGCAGCGTGACCGCACCGTCGCGCTTGGCCAGCCGCGCCCGGTCGGCGTTGACCGCCAGCGGGACGTGCGCGTACTCCGGCTCCGCACGCCCCAGCAGATGAGCGAGATACGCCTGGCGAGGCGCCGAGCTGAGCAGGTCGTCCGCCCTCGCCACCTGATCCACCCCTGCGGCCGCATCATCGACGACGACGGCGAGGTTGTAGGCCACCACCCCGTCGCCGCGGCGCAGCACCAGGTCATCCACGGCCGCGGTGACCTCACCCGCCCACAGGTCGCGCACCGTCCACTCGGCAACACCGGCACGCAGGCGCAGAGCAGGCTCGCGCCGCAGCTCCCGCATCCGGGCCCGGCCCGCCTCGCACTGGGCAGGGGTGAGGTCGCGGCAGGTGCCGGGGTAGGCGCCGGGCGGGGCATGCGGGGCGCTCGGTGCCTCGAGGATCTCTCGCCGGGTGCAGTAACACTCGAACACCAGGTCACGAGCGAGGAGCTGTGAGAGCGCCTCGTCGTAGGCCGCACCGCGCTCGGACTGGCGGACCACTTCGCCGTCCCAGTCCAGGCCGAGGGCCTCGAGGTCCTCCAGCTGACGCTGTTCGGAGCCCTCTCGCACCCGGTCGAGGTCCTCGATGCGCAGGTGGAAGGCGCGGCCGCTGCGGCGGGCCAGTACCCAGGCGAGGATCGCGGTGCGCAGGTTGCCCAGGTGCAGGTCGCCGCTGGGGGAGGGGGCGTAGCGGCCGGCAGCGCGCGGGCTCGGGGGAGCGGGCATGGGCGTCAGTCTAGGAACCGTCGGGCTCGGCTGCCGGGTGGGAGGCGCGGATTCTCACTCCTGGGCGATCGCGTCGAGCCAGCTGTAGCGCAGGCGGGTCGCTCGTTCGACGCTGGCCGTCGCAGCGGCGAGACCGAGCGCGACATTGCCCCACGTGGGCACGGCGACAGGCGAGGTGAACTGTCCGAACTTCTCGGTCACCGGCGGGATGCCGGTGAGCACTTCGAGGAGCTGGGGAACGGCGAGAGCCGTGCACGTGAGAAGGACGAGCAGCGAGAGGACTCCGATCGCCCGACTGCGAAGGGGGTGCTCCTTCTCCAGCCGCGCCCGTCGTCCTTCGGCCGAGCGCGTGTCCGGCAGCAGCTGGCGCTGGGGTCCGTGCTCGGGAACGTAGTGGCAGCGGCGCAGCCCGAAGGCCGAGGGGGTCACCTCGATGACCCCTCCCTCGACAGGGAAGGCGGCGGGAAAGGTGGAGGTGGCGATGTGTCGGTCGTCGAGGAAGAGGTGTGCTTTTCCCTTGCCGTCCTCGGTCGCGATCCGCTGCCAGTAGGGGACGTCCACGGCGTAGACCTGCTGAGTCTCCAGAGGGAGGTAGAACAGTGCGCGGGAGAGCTGGTGCCACCAGCGGAACGGCCGGAGGCGTCGACCGGTACCGGGTGTGATGCGCCGTGCGGACCGCTTGTGGCGTCGGCTCCGATCCATCTCACGTCTCGCTCGGGGGCTCGGTGACGGGTGCCTCGGCGGCGAGCAGTGTTTCGAGCCGCTGCAGGGTTCGGAGCTGGGCGCCGTGGTAGAGCTCCACCAGGGCGTGCGCGAGGATCAGCCCGGCCGCGTCGGCCCCATGGGGAGAGCGCTCCAGGGCGTCGGTCAGCTCCGGGTGCTTCGTGCGCGTCCGTCGAGCCGCGGGAACCATGCGGCGGGCGAGATCCTCGATCTCCGCGTCCGTGGCCTCGGCGGGAAGACGATCGAACTCGAGATCGGTCGGCTCGGGTTCGAGGACGGCCTGCCGGAAGGACTCCAGCGTCGGACCGTCGAACACGGTGGTGTACACGGCGAGCAATCCACGCTGTGACTCCGAGAGACTCGATGCCACCGCGGCGAACCCGGCCGGGGTCTCGGCGGGAGCCTGATGGGACATCAGCTCTGCAAGGTCCTTGCGTGCCCCCTGCAGACGACGGATCCTCGCCTCGAGCTCGGCGTCCAGGCTGCGGATCTCCTTGGATGATGCGGCGGCGCCCGGAGCCGAGGCGGCGATCCGCGTCAGCGGGATCCCCAGCGCACTGAGCCGACGGATCCGCACCAGCTGCACCAGATGCTGGATGCCGTACTGCTTGTAGCCGTTCGAGGCCCGCTCGGGCTCCGGCAGCACGCCGATCCGGTGATAGTGCCTCACGGTGTTGAGCGTGGTGCCTGCGATCCGCGCCAGCTGACTGGTGCTCCAGACCATGCGGACACTCCTTTCCGGTGCACCCATCATGGCACAAGCAGACCGAAGACCACGGGCAGCAGGTACACGAGCGACAACGCTTCGTAGACGGCTCCGGCCACGAGCAGTGCCAGGGCGGCGAGGGCCAGCCAGGCCATGCGCCGCAGTCCGCCGAGGTAGCCCCGCCGGTGGCTCTGCTGGCCGACCGTCGCGGGGCGCAGCCATGCCCGGCCCAGGACATAGGCACCGAGCATCATCAGCACGTACGCCTGGAACTCGATGACCATGGTCGGCACATGTGGGATCAGGGAGATCCGCGTGGCCGTGTCCACCGGCGCGAGGGTCATCCCCGTGGTCACGGCGAAGTAGGCGAAGACGGCGATCCCGGAGAAGGGGATCACCAGCGACGGGACCACGATGGTCGCCACGATGATGCGGCCGATGTTGACGGCGAGGATGGTCAGGGCGAACAGCCACGGCGAGGACAGCAGCGAGGTCACGAGGTCCGCGTCCCCACTTGCCTGCAACCCGGTGCGCTGCGACGCGGTGACCTCAGGAAACAGCATCCCGATGGCCATCCCGAGCACCAGCAGGCCGTACGCCATGACGTTGAGCAGACGATAGGCACGGCGATGCTCTCGCATGAGCGAGAGCGGTTCATGGATCAGACGCACGGCGGGTGCTCCTCGGTGACCGGTGGGTGTGACCGACAGGGTCGCCGGTCACCACGAGGGCACACCATGTTCTCGGTACATGGTCAAGCGCAGGCGTCAGGAGAGGTGTGCGCGCACCTGCTCGTCAGGCACCCGGCCGGACGAGGAGGACGTCGCCCGGGCGGTCGCCGGGGACGGGGCGGTCCGTCGCAGCGGCGCGGAAGCCCAGGCGCGCGGCCAGGGCACGGGAGGCGGCGTTGCCGGCCGCCGTCACGGCCACCACCTCGCGTCCACGGGCACCGAGCACGGGGTGGCCGAGCACAGCGGCCATCGCCTCGGTGGCCACGCCGCGGCCGACCGCCTCGGGATCCAGCCGCCAGTAGGCGCTGAGCAGTGCGGAGTCACCGGAGGCGGAAGCTGCTTCGGTTGCGCGGTCGCGCTCGCCGTCGGCCTCGAGCGTGGCGAGCCCGACCACGCCGAGCAGGCCGGCAGGCAAACCGGTCCTCCCACGCGTGCGCACCGCGAAGTACCCGGATCCGTGCCGTTGCCAGTGCTCGATCCAGCGGGAGAGCACCCAGCGCATCTGGGCGCGCGCGGTCAGCGGCTCGGTGAGGTCGTCGACGAACGCGCGGGCATCGGCGTGGAGGGAGAACAGTTCCTCGAGATCGCCCTCGCGGACCGGTGACAGCCGCAATCGAGGCGTGGAGATTTCGGCTCCGTGCGCAGCAGATCCAGCGGGCGCACGCCCAGCGGACGTACGCGGAGCAGACGCAGACCCAGCGGGGACAGACGCATCGGGGACAGACGCAGCGGGACCAGGCCCGGCGGGGGCAGACGCAGCGACGGCGCGACGATCACCGTCGGAGGACGGGATCGCCGCGCCGTGCACTGAAAGTTCCGTTGCCCGCGTCGTGGAGCGACGCGTCAGGGGTGAGGGCTCAGGAGTCGCCGCGGTGGGTGCCGCGTTTCTCGTCGTCCTGCGCCGCATCGCTCTCGGCCGGGTCCGAGTCGACCTTGACCTCCTTGGGCTCCACGTCGGAGGGACGATCCTCGCCCTTCAGGGCCTGGGCCACGTCACCGGCGTCGGCCGAGCCGACGGTGTCGGAGACGGTGGAGGAATCGGACTCGCTGGAGGCGGAGGCCGGGTAGTGGGCGCGAGCGAAGTCCGCCGGCGGGGCCCAGGGGTCCTCGACCGGACGGGTCTTCTGCCACACCACGTAGCCCGCGGCGGCACCGGCGGCAGCCAGGCCGAGGACGAGCAGCACCTTGCCGGCGCGGCCCTTCTTCTTCGCCGCCGGGGTGGGCGCGAGAGCGGCGGCCTTGATGTCGCCCTGCCCCTTGTCGATCTCCTTGCGAGCGGCCTCGACCGCGGCGCGCAGGACGGAGTTGGTCGTCTCGGCGGTCTTGCGGGCGCGGGGGAGGTAGTCCTCCTGCACGTCACGCTTGAACTTGTCGGCACGGGGGCCGAGGTTCTGCGAGAGCTCCGAGAACTTCTCGCTCTGCTGACGGAAGCGCTCTTCGACGCCGGGACCGTACTGGTCCACCAGCCCGCTCGCCCGGAGGCGAGCCTCGCGCGCGCCCTCGGACACCACCGGACCGACGTTGGCCGCGAGCTTCTGCAGCTCCTGGACGGCCTTGTCAGCGCTCCCGGCCGTCGCCCCGGCGGCAGCCGCCGTCTTCGCGGCCTGCTTCTTGGCCTTCTTGGTTTCCCGCTTGGTGGTCAGCGCCATGAGCTTCCCCTTTCGGTCGAATCCGCCGGGTCGGGCCGACGGTGGTCCCTGGGCCGCGGCACCCCTGAGGGGATGACTCGACCCGTGTGGCACAACTCTAACGCGAGCGAGTATGAACGCACCCAGACGACCGGTCAGGATCGAACCGGCCGACCGGTCGGCGCTGGCCCCGTCCGACGCTCTGCCGTCCCTCTGCTGTGCGATGGGGACGCAGGATTCCTGCAGCAGCGTCTGTGCGAGGATGACGCCATGTTCGCAACTCTGCACACCAACCACGGGGACATCCGTCTCGAGCTGTTCCCGGACCACGCACCCAAGACCGTCGACAACTTCGTCGGCCTCGCCGAGGGCACCCGCGAGTTCACCGACCCCGAGAGCGGCGAGAAGGTCACCCGTCCGTTCTACGACGGCGTCGTCTTCCACCGCATCATCTCCGGCTTCATGATCCAGGGCGGGGACCCGATCGGCACCGGCACCGGCGGTCCCGGCTACACCTTCGACGACGAGATCTCCGAGAAGAACTTCAACGAGCCCTACGTGCTGGCCATGGCCAACGCCGGCAAGCGCATGAACGCCATCACCGGCCAGCCCGCCGGCACCAACGGCTCGCAGTTCTTCATCACCCTCGGCCCCACCCCGCACCTGCAGGGCAAGCACACCGTCTTCGGCCAGGTGGCCGACGAGGACTCCAAGAAGGTCGTCGACGAGATCGGTGCCGCCAAGACCGATATGCGCGACCGTCCCCTCGAGGACATCGTCATCAACTCGGTGACCATCGAGAAGTGAGCCCCACGGCCTCGAACTTGACCTGGGCGCAGCCCCGAGGCCACCTCGGCCCGATCCCGGCCCGGTAACCGCGGGCCGGATCGTCGCCCGATGCAGCGGCACCTCCCGGAGCAGATCTCGCACGAGACGCTCCGTGAGGTGCCGCTGTCGTATGCAGCCGGGTCCGTCGGCCCCCGCCACTAGTCTCGCGTCATGACGCAGCGACACCTCGCCGGTGCCCGGATCCTCGCGCAGGGCCTCGCCGGCCCGCGCTGCTTCGACAGCCCGACGGAGGCGGCCCATGCCTTCGGCGCCCATCAGGGACAGGACCTGGCCGGCGTGATGGCGTCGCTGGCGCTGCGCACCGGCGGCGAGCTCGAGCCGGTGCTCGCCGCCTTCGACCGCGCAGAGATCGTGCGCGGCTACCCGATGCGCGGAACCGTCTTCGCCGTCGCCGCGGACACCCTCGCCTGGCTCACCCAGCTGTGTGCGGCCGGCCCGCTGCGCGCCTCGATCGGTCGCCGAGCCCAGCTGGGCCTGGACGAGGAGCATTTCCGGCGGGCCGCGGACGTGCTCGTCGAACTCGTCACCCCGGCCTCGCAGCGCGGCGTGGGACGGGGCGTGCTGCGCAAGGACCTCATGGCCGCCTGGGAGGCGGCCGGCGTGGCGACCGACGGTGGCCGCGGCTATCACCTGCTCACCTACTTCCTGGCCTCCGGGCTGGTCGCTCTCGGCCCGTGGCGCGAGCAGGAGACCGCCGTGGTGCTGGCCTCTGCCTGGCTGCCACCGCGCTCGGACCTCGAGGGGGCTTTCGGGGGCGATGAGACCGCGGCGATCGCCGAGCTCGCCCGGCGGTACTTCACCAGTCACGGCCCGGCAGGGGAGCGGGACCTGGCCTGGTGGTCGAAGCTCCCGCTGGGAAGGATCCGCTCAGCGCTGCCCCAGATCACGGAGCGGCTGGAGACGGGCTGGGCCGACGGGGACGGGCGGCTGCACACCACTGCGGCCGACGCCCGCTCCGGCGGCGGCGAACAGCTGTGGTGGCGACCGGGGCTGGCCGAGGACTATGCGGCGCGGGAGAAGGAGACCATGCGGGAGATGCTGCTGCCGGGGTTCGACGAACTCGTCCTGGGCTACCGGGACCGCCTGTACCTGATGGACGAGAAGCGCCACCAAGCGCTCGTGCCCGGCAACAACGGCGTCTTCAAGCGCGCCGCGATCCGCCGCGGAGAGATGCGCGGGACCTGGACCCGGAAGGGCCCTGCCCGCCGACGGAAGCTCGACCTCACCGAGCTGCACCCGATCAGCGCCTCCCAGCGAGCCCGGTACGAGAAACTCTTCGCCGCCTTCCCCTACACCTCGCCCTGAGCCGAACCTCTTGGCAGCGCGCGGCTCCGGCCCAGGTCCCCGTGGTGGAATGGACGCCATGGAACGCCCCAGCTACGGCTACAGCGCCGAGGACAACCCTGACCCGCAGGGCCAGCCGGTCTGCCCCCGCCACCCCGACCGGGTGAGCTACGTGCGCTGCAAGCGCTGCGACCGTCCGGCCTGCCCGGACTGCCAGCGACCGACATCAGTGGGGGTGCTCTGCGTCGACTGCGAACGGGAGATCTCCCGGCAGCAGGCATCGGCACGGCCGCGCAACGCGATGGGCGGGACCATCGGGGCTCGTCGGCCCTACGTCACCTACACCGTCATGGCCCTGTGCATCCTGGCCTACGTCGGCCAGACCGTCGCGGGCGATCTCGTCTACCAGCTGGGCGTCTTCGCCCCGTTCCGTGCCCTGGTCATGCCGTGGACCTTCCTCACCGGCGGCTTCCTGCACGGCGGCATCATGCACCTGGTGCTGAACATGTGGGCCCTGTGGGTGGTGGGCCAGTACCTCGAGCAGACCATGGGCCACGTGCGGTTCGCGGCGGTCTACTTCGTCTCGGTCCTCGCCGGCCACATGGCCGTCTACCTGCTCACCGACCCGCTCAGCCAGGCCTGGTACGGCGGCACGCTCGGGGCCAGCGGCGGCGTGTTCGGGCTGTTCGCCGCGATGTTCGTCGTCAACCGGCGGATGGGCGGGCAGACCGCCCAGATCGCGGTGCTGATCGTGCTGAACCTCGTCATCACCTTCACCGTTCCCAACATCTCCTGGCAGGGTCACCTGGGCGGGCTCATCATGGGCGGCCTGGTCACCGCCGGGATGTTCGCCCTGCGTCCCAAGGCGACACCGGGGGTGGACCGGCAGGCGCTCGCCCGGCGCTCGGCGATGGTCCACGTGGGGATCGTGGCGTGCGGGGTGCTGCTGTGCGTGGCGCTGGTCGCCGCCAAGACGGTCATGCTCCCCGCCTGACGCCTGACGCCTGACGCCTGACGCCTGACGCCTGACGCCGGCGCACTCGGGCTCGGCGCCGGACCCCGGGATCGCCCGGCACAGAGACCCCCGCGGGCGAATCACATGGCTGTGACTATCCCCAGCTGTGGACGGGGATGTGGAGAAATGGCCAACGGCGGGGGACCGAGCGAGCATCACTGTGGAAAACTCGCCGTCCGTGGTGGACGCGCGGTGTGGACGGCCGGAGCGACGATCCTCCGTGCCTCCCGCAGCGCGCTGTGCCTGAACTGCTCTGGCCAGCGTCTTCGTCGCGCACGGGTCCGGTGCAATCGCATCCGGCCGTCGGGCCCCTGCTCGGCTGATAATGCGCATGACCTGCGCGTTCGGTTCTCGGTCCTGCAGGCGGCCACGAGCCGGCGGCTGGTGTGGACAACGCTCGTCCGCCATTCGCCTGGGGACACGCTGTACATGGGCTCGATGTGGCTCGTACCTGGTGAACTACACGTCTGTCATTCATCCACCGTTGTGGACAGTGATGTGGACAGCCGGGCTCAGCGGTCCGTGCACGAGCCGTCGGCCGCGGCAGCACGGAGTGCCATCGGGAGTTTTCCACGTGCTCTGCCCGTCAGGAAGAGCCGATGTGGGGGCTCAGGCAGGAAGGCCTTCGCAGTGACCGGGCGGCGCCACCGGGCCACGCCGGTCGCGGACGGTCAGTGCAGCGCGCCGCCGCTGACTCGTACATCCGACGGGGCGCCCAGTGCGACCTCCGTGAGACGCACCAGGCCGGCAGCGGCCACTCCGACGTCGACCGCGTCGGTCGACGGCACGTGGACGAACCCGCCGCGGATCGCGCCGGCGGCCCCGGTCCCGGTGGCCACCAGGTGCTGCAACCGATAGAAGACGTCGTTGCACACGTACGTGCCCGCCGTCTGCGACACCGAGGCCGGGATGGCCTCGGCGGACAGTGCTGCGACCATCGCCTTGATCGGAAGATCGGTGAAGTATGCGACCGGGCCGCCGGTGATCACCGGCTCGTCGATCGGTGCGGCTCCGGCGTTGTCGGGGATGCGGGCATCGCGGATGTTGATCGCCACCCGCTCCGGCGTGATCGCGGTGCGCCCGGCGGCCACGCCTGTCGCGATCACGAGCCCTGGACGGTGTTCGCGCACAGCCGTCTCGAGCAGGTCCCCGGCGCGACCGAACTCGACGGGCAGTTCGACGTCCTGGACCGCGACCCCGCGGTCACGCAGCATGGGCGCCGCCCGCCGCACCGCCTCCCATGAAGGGTTCTCGAGCTCGCCGCCGAAGGGCGCGAAGCCGGTCAGGAGTACGTCGATGGTCATCGTCGGAGCCTATCGCCGGCACCGGGACGGCCCGCTGCGCGAGCGGTCACGCGGACACCCATGAGACGTGATACAGATCACATGAGTCTTAGGGGCTCAACTTTGGAATACGGCGTGGGGCCCAGGTGTTGTGCGGGGTGAGAGCGCCAGGGACGGCGCGCTCCGCAGGTTCTTCGATGTACGACCGAGACACTCCAGGAGGTTCATCATGGCTCGCACGTTCTCTCCGTTCCAGGAAGTCGATCGACTCTTCACCGATCTCACCCGTACCCCCGCCTCCGTCGGCATGCCGATGGATCTCTACCGTGACGGTGACAGCTTCACGGCGGAGATCGACCTGCCGGGCGTGGACCCCTCCAGCATCGACGTGGACGTCGATGACCGCACCCTGACCGTCCGCGCCGAGCGCTCGGGCTCGACCCCGCAGAGCGAGCGCACGTGGCTGACCCGCGAGCGTCCCAGCGGCACCTTCGCCCGACAGATGACACTGGGCAGCCGGGTCGCTCTGGATCGCATCCAGGCCGACTACGCCGACGGCGTGCTGCGCCTGACGATCCCGATGGCCGAGGAGGCCAAGCCGCGCAAGATCGCGGTGGGCCACAGCGACCGTTCGCAGGAGATCACCTCGAGCGAGAGCGGCTCGGGCCAGGACTCGAACCAGGCCCAGACCCTCGAGGGGTCGACGTCGGACCAGAAGGCGGAACCCGTCGGGGTGTGACCGGACCGGCCGGGACCCGGGTGCGTTCAGCAGGCTGACCCTGCCGGGTCGCCGGCAGGGTCAGCGCAGCGCCCCGCCCGAGGACCCGACCAGCAGCCCAGGCCGGGGTCGGTCGCCGCAGCCAGTCAGCTGGCGCGACGACCGGCCCCGGCCTCCTCATGCCTGATCCCGGCGCGGTCCCCGCTGACCCCGACGCCCTCCCCGCCGGGCCCGACGCCTCTCCGCCGGGCCCGACGCCCTCTCAGCCCGGCTCGCGCGTCTGCCACGGCGGCCTCGCGAGCGTGGTCGTGGAACGGGCATCCGGACCGGCTGCGGGATGCGGCCGGTGTGCCTAAGGTGGGGCGATGGAGACGCGCCCCGGCCTCGACGTGCTGTACCCGCCCCTCGGCCTGAGCATCCGCGCGGGCGACCTCACTCTGCGTCCGCTCGCCGATGCCGATCTGCCGGAGTACGCGGAGCTGATCCGTCGGCCGATCTTCGAGGATCCCGAGGTGCCCTACGCGTTCCCCTGGTACCGCGCCGAACCGGATGTGCGCGTGCGCGAGGCGGTGAAGTTCCAGTGGCGGATGCGCTCGAACGTCTCGCCCGAGTCGTGGGCCCTGAACTTCGGGATCTGGGCCGACGGGCGCCTGATCGGATGCCAGGACGTCTCCGCCCAGCGCTTCGCCGACCGACGCACGGTCGGGACGGGCTCCTGGCTGACCCTGGACGCCCACGGCAACGGCTACGGGAAGCTCATGCGCCAGGCGATGCTCGTCCTCGCCTTCGATCACCTCGGAGCGCAGCGGGCCGAGTCCTCGGCGGGCATGGGCAACGACGCGTCCTTCGGCGTCTCCCGGGCCTGCGGGTACGTCGACAACGGGACGCACGTGTCCACCGACGGGGATCCGATCGTTCTCGAGCAGCGCTTCCTGGTCACGCCGGAGATGTTCCGGCGCCCGGAGGTGCCGGTCGAGGTGGAGGGGTTCACCGGCGAGCTGCGAGCGATGCTGGGAGCCTGAGCCGGATACTCGTCCGGCCCCTGCTCCCCGGGCTCGCGCTGCCGCGCCAGTGGCTCCCGGCTCGCGGTCCACCGGCTCCCGGGTCGCGGTCCACGGACGCCGCTGATCCCCGCTACATCGACTCCTGCCACGCCTGGTACAGCGCCGCGAACCGGCCGCCGGCACGCACCAGCTCCTGCGGGGAGCCGTCCTCGACCACCTCGCCGCCGTGGACCACGAGCACCCGGTCCGCGATCATCACCGTGGTCAGGCGGTGGGCGATGATCAGCGAGGTGCGCTGGCCCAGCAGGCGCGTCAGGCCTTCCTGGACCATGCGCTCGGAGGGGATGTCCAGCGAGCTGGTGGCCTCGTCGAGGATCAGCACCCGCGGGTCGGCGAGGAAGGCGCGGGCGAAGGAGATCAGCTGCCGCTGACCGGCCGAGACGCGCCCGCCGCGCTTGTTCACGTCGGTGTCGTACCCGTAGGGCAGGGACTCGATGAAGGAGTCGGCGCCGATCGCCTTCGCGGCCCTCTCGATCTCCTCGCGGCTCGCGCCCGGCTTGCCGAGCGCGATGTTGTCCGCGACGGTCCCGGAGAACAGGTAGGCCTCCTGGGTGACCATGACGATGTTGCGCGTGAGGTCCTTCATCGAGATGTCCCGCAGGTCCACGCCGTCGAGCTTCACGCTGCCCTCGGTCGCGTCGTAGAAGCGCGAGATGAGCTTGGCGACGGTGGACTTGCCGGCACCGGTCTGGCCCACCAGCGCGACCGTCTGCCCGGCGGAGATGTGCAGGTCCATCGGCTTCAGTACCAGCGGACCGTCCGCGCTGTAGCGGAAGGAGACGTCCTCGAAGTCGATCTGGCCGCTCGAGGTCGGCATCGGGGTGGGGTCCTGGGGCTCCTTGACGGTGGGCTGGACGGCCAGCAGGTTCGCGATCTTCTCGAGCGCGGCCACCGCGGACTGGAAGGCGTTGTAGAAGTTCGCGATCTCGTCGACCGGCTGGAAGAAGCGGCGCGAGTAGAGCACGAGCGCCACCAGCACGCCCACCTGCAGATCGCCGTTCATGACGCGGAACCCGCCCACGACCAGCACGGCCGCGATGGTCACGTTGGCCAGGAAGCGCAGCGTCGGCTGGTAGATGCCGAAGACGTTGACCGAGCGCAGCGAGGCGTCGCGGTAGTCCTGGGCGAGGTCGTCGAACTCCTGCTGATTGCGCTCCTCCTTCCGGAAGGCCTTGACCGCGCGGATGCCGGCCATGGCCTCCACGAAGTGGACGATCAGACGGGCGGAGTGGGAACGGATCGCCCGGTACTCGATCCGCGAGCGCCGCTGGAACCACTTGGTGAGCATCACGCAGGGGACCAGCATGAGCAGCATGACGATCCCCGTCTGCCAGTCCATGACCACGATCAGCACGATCGTGAACACCATGGACAGCGAGGCGCCCACCATCACGTTCACGCCCGAGTCCAGCAGCTCGCGCAGTGCCTCCATGTCGGAGGTCTGCCGGGAGACGATCCGGCCCGAGGTGTAGGACTCGTGGAACTCGAGGTCCTGGCGCTGGGTGAAGCGGAAGACGCGGCGGCGCAGCGAGAGCAGCATCTTCTGGCCGACCACGACGGATTGCCGCACGTAGCCGTAGGTGAGCACGCCGCCGACGATCGCGGCGCCGAGGTGCATCGCCGCGGCCTGGAAGGCCGGGATGCTGTTGCCCTCCATCAGCTGCGGCAGCGCGTTGTCGATGCCCCAGGCGATGATCGCGGGCCCGGCCACCACGGCGAGCTGGGCGATGATGACCATCAGAGCCATCAGAGCGAACTGGCCCTTCACGGGGGCGATCAGCTCGCCGAGCAGCTTGAAGGACCTCTGCCGCGAGAGCTTGTTCTCCTCGGGGGAGAGGACTCGCTGTTCGTCGTCGTTCTGGTCCTGCAGGGTCGCGGTGCTCATCGCCCCTCCTCCCGGTCGCTGTGGTCCTGGTCGGAACGGCCGGCGGCAGGGATCCCCGCCGTGACGGTCACGGCATCGGTGTCGGCATCGGCATCGGCGCCGGTGCGGACCTGGCCCTCGTCCTGCCCCGCGCGGAGGTCAGGTGGCGCCTCGCCGTCACCGTCTGGCCCGTGCTCCACGTCGGCGGAGCCCTGGAGGCCTCGCAGGTCGAGCTCCCCGGTGAGGGTCTCGATGTCCTGGTCGCGGCGCACCTCCTCCTCCTGGTTGGCGATCACCCAGCGGTAGCGGGGAGAGCTCGCCATCAGTTCGGTGTGGGTGCCCACGGCGACCACCCGGCCACGATCGAGCAGGGCGACGCGGTCGGCGAGGGCCACGGTGGAGGTGCGGTGGGCGACGATCAGCGTGGTCGTGCCCTCGAGCACCTCGCGCAGGCGGCCGGTGACGTTCTCCTCGGTCTTGGTATCCAGTGCCGAGAGCGGATCGTCCAGCAGCAGCACGGCCGGGCGGGCCGCGATCGCACGGGCGAGAGCCAGACGCTGGCGCTGGCCGCCGGAGAGGCTCATGCCCTCCTCCCCGATACGGGTGTCGACCGCGTCGGGCAGGTCGAAGGCGAAGTCGGCGTCGGCCGTGGACAGGGCGAGCTCGAGCAGCTTCTCGGACTCCTCCTCGCTCAGCGACCGATCTGCACCCAGCAGGACGTTCTCCCGCACCGACCCGGAGAACAGGGTGGCGTCCTCGAAGGCGAAGGCGGTCAGGGTGCGCAGGTCCACGAGATCTATGTCCCGGGTCTCGACCCCGTCGATCGAGATGGTGCCGGCGGTGACGTCGTACAGCCGCGGGACGAGCTGCAGCAGCGTGGACTTGCCGGTGCCGGTCACCCCGACCAGCGCCATGGTCTCGCCCGGGTCGATCTGCAGGTCCACGCCGTCCAGCACGTCGGGGACATGGCCGGGGGCGTCCTCGTAGCGGAAGTGGACACCGCGCAGCTCCACGGCGCCGCGGGCCGCCGCGTGGTCGATGGGCGTGGGGTTCTCCGGTGAGGTGATGCTGTTGAACTGATCCATCACCTCGTAGTGGCGATCCAGGGCGGTGGTGGCGCTGACGGCCTGCCCGAAGAGCATGCCGAGCATGCGCACCGGGCCCACCACCAGGGTCGCGGTCGCGAAGTAGGAGGCCAGCTGACCGGTGGAGATCGAGCCGTTCGCGGTCAGGTACAGCCCCACCAGGAGAGAGACACCGAGCGCGAGCTCGGGGAGCATGAACATGAACATGTCGAAGCGCGCGATGGCCGTCGCCTTGCGCACCTCGGTCTGGCGCAGTTCCTCCGCCTGCTCGGTGAAGCCTTCGAGGGCCGAGGGCCCGCGCCCGAACGCCTTGAGCACACGGATGCCCTGGACGGACTGCTCGATGGTGGTGGCCAGGTCGCCGTTCTGATCCTGGGACAGCCGCGAGAGGATCGAGAAGTTCCGGTGGAAGCGATAGGCGATGATCGAGACCGGCACGGCGGCGAGGAAGAAGATCAGCGCGAGGATCGCCGAGGAGCGCCACAGCAGCGCCATCCCCACGATCACCGTGACGGAGCTGGCCACGGCCATGATCATGCCGAAGGCGATCCACCGGCGGATGATGTTGATGTCGGTGAGCATGCGCGAGAGCAGCTGACCGGAGCCCCACCCGTCGTGGAAGGAGACCGGCAGGTTCTGGACCTTGCGGTAGAAGTCCACGCGGATCTGCTTCTCGACAGTGGTCGAGGGGGCGACGGCGAAGGTGCGACGCAGCCAGAGGAGGCCGGCTTCGAGCACACCGAGACCGAGCACGATGGCACCGCCGGTCAGGATGGTGGCGGCGACGGCGTCGTTCTCCAGGCGGTTGACGATGTGCTCGAGGACCTGGGGGATCATCAGCGCGACGATCGAGGCGGCGAGGGCGCTGAGCAGGCCGAGATAGAGGCGGAAGCGAATCGGACGGACCGTCTGCCAGAGGCGGCTCATGGTGCCGAACATGGGGAAAGGAGTCCTCAGAGGGGGAGCGGGGGTCCCGGCGGTCGGGACCGGAGTATTAGCCTAGTCAACTATTGCCGCATCCGACAGTCGTTAAGCGCATTCCGTTCAGGTGGGCCTGCATCGCCACTGGTGAGGACGTGCTGATTCGCGGCCGTTCGGTGCCGTGCGGGCGCGCCGTTTTGAGGGACGTGCCGCGTTGGACGGTCCGAGGTTCGCGCGGTGCTGGTGCGCCGGGCCGAACCGTTCAGGCGTCCGGGTTCGCCGGGGTCCACTCCCCGTAGGCCGCGTCGGACAGCAGGGCCGCGGCGCCGGCGGCGACGCCGGTCACGGTGAGCACGGCGGGCCAGGCACCGACCTTTTTCGCGAGCGGGTGCGAGAGTCCGAAGCCGAGCACGTAGGTCGCTCCGAGCACGGCAGTGGTCGCAGGGCCGCGACGGGCCAGCCACGTCCGGCCCGCATACAGCCCGGCCGCGGCGAGGACGGCGCCACCGAGGGGGCGGATCCCCGTCTCCCGGGCGGTGAGCCAGCCGCCGATCAGTCCGGTGGCGACGACCGGGGCCGTCGAGACCTCGCCGGCGGGCTTGAGGGTCATGCCTGTGCGCTTCCCGGTGCTCATGGCATGAGTCTACGTCCGGGCCGACGGGTCGTCGATCACGGTCGAGGCCCGGGACGGCCGGTGACCGGGGAGGGGTTCGACGGTCGTGCGCGAGGGCGTTCCGGGAGGGTCGGGGCGCCTCGGGGAGCGGGTCGCTCGGTGCCCCGTCATCGCCGATGTCGCCGGCGAGGCGTGCGTCATCGGCTTGCGATAACGACTGGATGACGCTCAGCCCGAATTGCGATTAGCGCAATGCACGGCTAGGGTCGGGTCCGGCCCAGCACACGAGAGACAGATCGAGAAGAGGGAAACGGCGTCCATGACTCCACCGAAACGCACGGGTAGAGCGCCTGCCGGTACGGCGGCATCGAGCTTCGTTCCCGGGGGTGGAGCCATCACGCGCCGAGCAGCCGTGGGCGGCCTGGGAGTGAGCCTGACGGCGATGCTCGCCGCGTGCGGCGGTTCTGCCGCCCCGGCGGCGAAGGTCGACCTGGAGGGACCGCCGGCACAGGGCGGATCGGTGCGCATCGGGACCGTCGGCGGCGGCGCCGCGGACACCCTGGACGGCGCCATCGCCACCAACATCGGCGACATCGCCCGTGCGGTGAATCTCTACAACACGCTGATGTACTTCGACGACGAGTACACCCTGCAGCCGATGCTGGCCACCGCCTGCACGTCGAACGAGGACGCGACCGTGTGGACCGTTCAGCTGCGCGAGGGTGTGTCGTTCTGCGACGGACGACCGCTGACGGCGGAGGACGTGATAGCCAGCTTCGAGCGGATCATCGACCCGGAGGACCCCAAGAGCGGCGCCGCCGCGCTGGCCCACCTCGAGGAGATCGAGAAGGTCGGTGATCGCACTCTCGAGTTCCGCCTCGCCAGCCCGGACACCGCTCTGGACGAGCAGTTCGCCCTGTACACCTCGATCATCGTGCCCGCCGATTTCGACCCGGCCGCCCCCGTCGGCACCGGCCCGTTCATGCTCGAGAGCTTCACGGCGGCCCAGTCCACGGTGATGACGCGGAACCCGCACTACTGGGGCGAGGAGGGCCCGTACCTCGACGGGGTCACCCTGCTGAACTTCAACGACACCGACGCCCTGGTCAACGCTCTGCTGTCCAATCAGGTCGACGCCATCGCGCAGGTCCCGCCCGCCCTGACCGAGGTCCTCGGCACCGACGAGAGGATCCGGATCCTCGACTCGGAGACCGGGATGTTCATGCCCTTCACGATGCGCGTGGACAAACCGCCCTTCGACGACGAGCGGGTCCGGCAGGCCTTCCGTCTGGCGATCGACCGCGAGGGCATGGTCGAGCAGGTCCTCTCCGGCAAGGGCGTGGTCGCCAACGACATGTTCGCCCAGGTCGATGACGCATATCCCCGCGAGCTCCCGCAGCGCACCCAGGATCTCGAGAAGGCCAAGCAGCTGCTGGCCGAGGCGGGCTACCCCGATGGCCTGGAGGTGGAGCTGGTCACCGCTCCCATCCAGGCGGGCATCGTCGAGGCCGCGCAGGTCTTCGCCGAGCAGGCCGCCGGAGCCGGTATCACCGTCAGCATCAACCGCCGGGACCTCACGGCGTACTGGACGGACTACCTCGACTACGACTTCTCGCAGTCCTTCTGGTACACCCGCAACTTCCTGACCCAGGCCAACGCCGCCACGATGCCCGGCGCGCCGTTCAACGAGACGCACTGGGAGGACCCGGAGTACATCGAGCTCGTCGAGCAGGCCCGCGCCGAGACCGACGAGGCCGCGCGCACCGAGCTCATCCAGCAGGCCATGGAGATCCTCTACGACCGCGGCGGCGAGATCATCTGGGGCTTCGCGAACCAGATCGACGCCTACCAGGGCTACCTCGGGGGTCTGGTGGAGAACAGGACCGGGATCCCGCTGTCGGGCTTCCGACTGGACCGTGTGTGGATCGGAGATGTGGCGTGATCCTTCGACTCATCGTGCGACGGCTGGCCATCAGCGTCGTCATCCTCTTCGCCGTCTCCCTGCTCGTCTTCTTCGCGACCGTGCTGCTGCCCGGGAATCCCGCCCAGGCGATCCTGGGCCAGCAGGCCACCCCGGAACGGATCGCGGCGCTGACCGAGCAGATGAATCTCGACGCCCCCGCCTGGGAGCGGTACCTCAGCTGGCTCGGCGGGCTGCTGACCGGCGACCTGGGCACCTCGGTGGCCTCCGGTGAGCCGGTGGCCGCACTGCTGGCCGACAGGGTCGGTGCCTCCGTGTTCCTCATGGTCATCGCGGCTCTGATCAGCGTTCCCACCGGGATCGTGCTGGGCATCTGGTCCGCGCTGCGCCGGGGCCGGGCGGCCGACACCGTGCTCACCGGTCTCTCCCTGGTGCTGGCGGCGCTGCCGGAGTTCGTCATCGGTATCGCGCTGGTCGCCTTCTTCTCCACGACCGTGCTCACGGTCCTGCCGGCGGTGACGATGTCGCCCCCGGGAAGCCAGGTGTGGGACTTCCCCAGCCAGCTCATCCTGCCCACTGCCGTGCTCGTGCTGGTCGTGACGCCGTACATCGTGCGGATGATGCGCGCGACCATGCTCGAGGTGCTCGACTCCGGGTATGTGGAGATGGCCCGCCTCAAGGGCGTCCCCGAGCGGCGGGTGCTGCTGCGTCACGCTCTGCCCCAGGCCATCGGCCCGGTCGCGCAGGTGGTGGCGATCCAGCTGGCCTGGATGGCCGGCGGGGTGGTCGTCGTCGAGTTCCTGTTCCGCTACCCGGGCCTCGGGCAGGCCCTGATCGACGCCGTGAACTACCGGGACGTGCAGGTGGTCCAGGCGGTGACGATGATCGTCGCGGTCATCTACGTCCTGGTGAATCTCCTGGCCGACATCGTCGGCATCCTGGCCAACCCGAAGCTGCGCACCGGAGGCGAGAAGTGATGACGGACCTCTCCACAGACCCCGCCGCGGAGCGCGCGGGCGACGACGCCGCACCACGCGAGGACGCCGCACCACGCGGGGACGCCGCACTGCACGCCCCGCGGCAGCCCCGCAACACGGTGCTCGCCCGCTTCTGGCGTCAGGGGCAGGCCAAGGTGGGCACCGCCCTCACCCTCGCCGTGCTCGCCGCGGCCTTCCTGGGCCCGCTGCTGCTGCCGTGGGCCACCGGCTACACCGCCACCGAATTCGCCGACCGGCCCTTCCAGGGCTCCGGGGCGTTCGGCACCGACAACCTCGGCCGGGACGTGCTCTCGCGCTTCCTGGCCGGTGGCACGTCCCTGATCCTCTACGCGGTGCTGGCCACCGCGCTGGGCCTGATCCTCGGTCTGCTGTTCGGCGTGATCGCCGCCTACGCCGGAGGCCGGCTGGACTCGCTGATCATGCGCGCCAACGACGTGCTGCTGGCGATCCCGCAGCTCGTGTTCGCCCTGCTGGCCATCACCGTGCTCGGCCCCCAGGGCTGGGTGCTGGTCACCGTCATCGCGATCACCCACGCCCCGCGCATCGCCCGGGTCGCCCGCTCGGCCGCGCTGGACGTGATCCACGAGGACTACATCCGCGCCGCCGAGATGTACGCGGTGCCCCGCGCCCGCATCCTCGTCCGCGAGATCCTGCCCAACATCACCGGCCCGCTGACGGTCGAGGCCGGGCTGCGGCTGACGTACTCCATCGGTGCCATCGCCTCCCTGTCCTTCCTCGGACTGGGGATGCAGCCTCCCGCCGCCGACTGGGGGCTGATGATCAACGAGAACCGCATCGCCCTGGCCCTGCAGGCCTGGGGCGTGATGCTGCCGGTGCTCGCGATCGCCGTGCTGACCATCGGAACCAACCTGATCGCGGACTCCGTCGCTCGCGCGTCGGCGAGCGCGAACGTAGGGGAGAAGTGATGTCGAGAACTGCTCAGAGCGACATGGCCCGGACCGCCACCGGCGCCCCGATGGTCGAGGGCTCGGCCTGGCACACCCAGGCCGAGGCCGGCGGCGAGATCCTGGACATCGCCGACCTCCGCATCCACACCACCGCGCAGGACACCCCGGTCATCAAGGGCGTCGACCTGCGCCTGCACCGGGCGGAGATCCTGGCCGTGGTCGGAGAATCCGGCTCCGGGAAGACCACCGTCGGGCTGGCGGCGCTCGGGCACGTCCGACGAGGGCTGACCCATCGCGGCGGCGCCGTGACCCTGCACCCCTCCAACAGCACCACCGACGTGGAGATGACCGATCTCGGCGAGGCGGAGCTGCGGCGCCTGCGGGGCTCCCGCGTCTCCTACATCCCCCAGGACCCCGCCCTGTCCCTGAACCCCGGGATGCGCGTGGGCGAGCAGATCCGCGAGGTGCTCGAGGTCCACGGCTTCGGGGCGAGCTCCGCCGACCGCGACGAGCGCGTGCGGGGCGTGCTGGAGGAGGTCGGCCTGCCCTCCGATCCGTCCTACCGGCGACGCTGGCCGCACCAGCTCTCAGGCGGCCAGCAGCAGCGCATCGGCATCGCGATGGCCTTCGCGATGTATCCCGACGTGCTGGTGCTGGACGAGCCGACGACGGGTCTGGACGTCTCCACGCAGGCGCTGGTGCTGGACACCATCCGCGAGATGACGCTGGCCAACAACGTCGCCGCCCTCTACATCACGCACGACCTGGCCGTGGTCGCCGAGATCGCCGATCGTGTCGCGGTGATGCTCCAGGGTGAGCTGGTCGAGGAGGGCGACGTGGCCACGATCCTCGGTGACCCGCAGCATCGCTACACCAGGACGCTGCTGGCCGCCGTCCCGGATCTGGCCGGGAAGAACCGCATCAGCGAGTTCGAGGCCCGCCGCAAGGCCGTCGTGGCCGCCGAACGCGCGGAGGCGGTCGGCACCGACGTCGGTGATGCGGACGCCGCGGCCCCCTCCACGGGCGCCGCGGAGACCACGGAGCCCGCGCGGTTCGTCGCCGGCGAGCCCGTGCTCGAGGTCCGCGGCCTCTCCAAGGCCTACGGGGACAAGACCGTGCTCAAGGGCGTCGACCTCACTCTTCGCGCCTCCGAGTGCACGCTGCTGCTGGGGGAGTCCGGGTCGGGCAAGACCACGCTCTCGCGCGCGATCGCCGGACTGCTCGAGGACTGGACGGGCCAGGTGCGGTACGACGGGCATGATCTGGCCACCTCCACCAGGCAGCGCACCATCGAGCAGCGCGAGAACATCCAGTACGTCTTCCAGTCGCCGTTCTCCTCGCTGAACCCCCGGCGCACGCTCGGGCAGTCGCTGTCCGTGCCGCTGGAGATGTCCGGATCCCTGGACGCGGCGGCCCGCAAGGAGCGGGTGCGGGACGCGCTGGACGCCGTCCGTCTCGGCCGACGGTTCGTCGATCGCCGCCCCGGGGACCTCTCCGGCGGTGAGCGGCAGCGGGCCGCGATCGCCCGGGCCCTGGTCAACATGCCGCGGCTGCTGGTGTGCGACGAGATCACCTCCGCCCTGGACGTGTCCGTGCAGGCCAGCATCATCGACCTGCTCTCGCGGCTGCGCGAGGAGCGAGGGCTCTCGATGCTCTTCGTGACTCACAACATCGCGCTGGCACGGCACGTGGCCGAACGGGTCGCGGTGCTCGACCACGGTGAGATCGTCGACGACGGGCCGACCGGCGAGGTGCTGGAGTCCCCCAGCCACGAATACACCCGGGGCCTGCTGCAGAACGTGCCGACGCTGTGAGCCCGGCCCTCCCCGTGGTGCCCGAACGGCGTTCAGGGCGCATTGCTGGTATCGCAAGAACTGACTACGATTCAGGGCGTGATGAGTAAATCGCAAGAAGCCGATGGCGGCGAGGGCGTCCGTTCCCGCGTCCGCTCGTGCATCGACGAGTCCGGGCTGGCGCAGCGGGAGTTCGCCCGCCGTATCGACCTGGACGAGACCAAGCTGTCGAAGGCGCTGCGGGGCACCCGCCGCTTCAGCCCCGATGAGCTCATCCGTATCGCGACCGTCGGCGGAGTGACCGTGAACTGGCTGATCTCCGGCTCCGACTCCGCGTCGGGTCCGGCCGCGGTGCCGGCCGCCGCCAGCCTTCCGCGCAAGGTCCGCGACACCCCGGAGAGCGTACGCAGGCGCCAGAGCATCGTCGAGGCCGGTTGGCGGCTGTTCGCCTCCCGCGGTCTGCACGGGGTGCGCACCTCGGACATCGCCGCCGACTGCGGGCTCAGCACGTCGGCCGTCCATTACTACTTCCCCAGCAAGCGCGAGCTGTTCGAGGAGGCTCTGCGCTACTCGGTGAAGATGGCCTTCGACCGCCAGGTGGCCTCCCTGCACCTCGTGCGCGATCCCGCCGAGCGACTCGAGCACCTGATCGGCCTGCAGCTGCCCGGCGGCGCAGAAGGCACCAGCGAGTGGTCGATCTGGCTGCAGAGCTGGTCCGAGGTCGCCGTCGGCTCCGGCTCGCAGGAGAACCAGGCCGAGGCCTATCGACGCTGGTACCGCACCGTCCGCGACATCCTGCGGGAGGGCCAGGAGGCCGGGGTCTTCGTCGACGAGCCCGTCGAGGACCTCACCACCCAGCTGACCGGCCTGATGGACGGCCTCGGCATCAAGGTCCTCATCGGCACCATCAGCGTCGAGGAGATGCGCGCCCAACTCCACCGATTCATCGCCCGCGTCATCGCCACCGGCGACTAGACCGCCCGCGACCAGGCCACCCGCGAACACTCCGGCCACCGCACGGCCGGCCGGATCCTGCACGACCCTCAGCGCCGGCTGCGATCAGCAGCACCGGCTCCCGCGATCACCCCGGCAGCCCCGCCGGGATCAGCTCCAACGCCACCTGAAAGGGGCCACCAATGAGCCGCAAGGTCATCCTCACCTGTGCTCTCACCGGCGCCGGGGACACCCCCGGCAAGAGCGAGCACGTCCCCGTCACGCCTCAGCAGATCGCCGCGGACGCGATCGCCGCCGCTCGCGCGGGCGCGTCCGTGGTCCACATCCACGTGCGCGATATCGAGACCGGCCAGGGCTCGCGCGACGTGGCCCTGTACCGCGAGGCCGTGCGACTGATCGCCGAGAGCGACGTCGACCCGGTCGTGAACCTCACCGCCGGCATGGGCGGCGACCTGGTGGTCGATCCGGAGCGGCCCACCCAGCAGCTGCCGGGCACCGACCTGGTCAACGGCATCGAGCGGCTCACGCACGTCGAGGAACTGCGACCGGAGATGTGCACCATCGACTGCGGGTCGCTGAACTTCGGCGAGGGCAGCCAGCTCTACGTCAGCACCCCGGACATGCTCCGGGCCGGGGCCGCCCGGATCAAGGAGCTGGGCGTGAAGCCGGAGATGGAGATCTTCGATACCGGCCAGCTGTGGTTCGCGAACGTCATGGTCGCCGAAGGGCTGCTCGCTCCGCCGCCGCTCTACCAGCTGTGCATGGGCATCCCCTACGGCGCCCCCGCCGATCCCGGGCTGCTCGATGCGATGGTGAACATGCTGCCCGAGGGGGCGCAGTGGACCTCGTTCGCGATCGGCCGCAACCAGCTGCGCTGGGTGGCGCAGTCGGTGCTGCTGGGCGGGCACGTGCGCGTCGGGCTCGAGGACAACCTCTACCTGCGCAAGGGCGTCAAGGCGACCAACGCGCAGCTGGTCGAAGAGGCCGCCTCGATCGTCGACAGCATGGGCGAGGCCGTGGCCACGCCCGACGAGGCCCGCGAGATCCTCGCCCTGGACAGCCTGGCGGCCACCGCATGAGCGCGGCCACCATGACCTCCGCGATCCCCGAGGCGGAGTCGATCACCACGATCGCCTGCGTCGGCATCGGCACCATCGGCGGCGGGTGGGCCGCCTACTTCCTGGCGCGCGGCTACCGGGTGCGGGCCTGGGACCCCTCGCCCGACGCGCCGCAGCGGGTGCGGCAGCTGATCGATGCCGCCTGGCCGGCGCTGACCGAGCTCGGACTGGCCGAGGGCGCGGACCCGCATGCCATCACCGTGCACACGGACCTCGCCGAGGCTCTCGACGGCGCCCAGTTCGTCCAGGAGAGCGCCCCCGAGGTGCTCGAGATGAAGCAGCGGCTGCTGGCCGACATCGATGCCCACGCCGCCCCGGGCGTCGTGATCGCCTCCTCCACCTCGGGCTACTCGATGACCGAGATGGCCGTGGCGGCGACGAATCCCCAGCGGCTCGTCGTCGGTCACCCCTTCAACCCGCCGTACCTGATCCCACTGGTCGAGGTCGTCGGCGGCGAGGCCACCGACCCGGCGGCCGTGGCGTGGGCCTCCCGGTGGTACGAACTCCTGGGCAAGTCGGTGATCACCATGGACCGGGAGGTGCCCGGCTTCATCGCCAACCGGCTGCAGGAAGCTCTGTGGCGGGAGGCGCTGCACATGGTCGACAACGGCGAGGCGACCGTCGAGCAGATCGACCGCTCGATCACCGACGGGCCCGGTCTGCGCTGGCCGCTGCAGGGCCCGATGCTGACCTTCCACCTCGCCGGGGGCCCCGGCGGCATGGCGCACATGCTCGACCACTTCGGGCCGTCCCTGAAGTCCCCGTGGACCCGGCTGGACGCGCCGGAGCTGACCGACGAGCTGCGCGATGCCGTGGTCGCCGGCTGCGACGACGAGGCCGACGGCCGCACCGTCCCGCAGCTGGTCGCCGAACGCGACCGGGCGATCATCGCGGTCCGCAAGATCATCGACGAGCTGCGCGAGAGCACCCCGTGACCGCGCCGGCCCCGTACCGCACGAAGGTCCGCACGGAGTGGATCGACTACAACGGGCACCTCTCCGAGGCGTACTACGTGCTCGTGTTCGGCTTCGCCACCGACGCGGTGATGGACCGCATCGGTCTGGACGCCGAGGCCCGGGCGGCCACCGGCTCCTCGCTGTACACGGTCGAGGCCCATGTGCGGTACCTGCAGGAGGTCCCGCTCGGCGCCGAGCTGACGGTGACCACCACCATCGCCGGCGCGGCGGCCAGGAAGCTCAGCCTGGCGCACGAGATGCGAGTGGACGGCGACCTCGTGGCCACCGAGGAGATCCTGTGCCTGCACGTCAGCGGGGACCCGGCCGGGGCGACGCCCTTCCCCGAGCCGATCGCCGCGAACATCGCCGAGCTGCGCACCGATGCGGCCGTCCCGGACTGGGTCGGCCGGGCGATCCGGGTCTGACAGTCATCGTTCCTGCCCGCGTTCCGCACCGACCCGGTTCGTATCCCACTCACCCCGAAGGACGTGCTCCCGATGACTCGCCATCCCGTCCCCCCGACCATCACGGTGCGCGAATCGGGCGTACTGCCGGGCGGGATCGTCGAACGCCTGGTGTCGACCTTCGAGGAGCATGTCGCGGCCGGGGAGGGCGGCATGGCCTTCTCCGTTTACCGAGCCGGCGAGCCGCTGCTGCGACTGCACGGCGGGCTCGCCGGCCAGGGCCGTCCCTGGGCGGAGGACACGATCGCCGTGCTGTTCTCCGGCACGAAGGGACTGACCGCCACCGTCGCCGCGATCCTCATCGCCCGCGGACTGCTGGATCCCGAGGCGCCGGTGGCCGAGTACGTGCCCGGCTTCGACGCGGCCGGCAAGGGCGAGGCCCGCGTCCACCACGTTCTCGACCACACGATCGGGCTGCCCTACGTCGATCCGGATCCGGCCGACGATGCCGAACGCGTCGACAACGAACTGATGATCCAGCGCCTGATCGCTCAGCCGACGCTGTGGGAGCCGGGGACCCGCGTGGCGTACCACGCGATGACCTACGGCTACCTGATGTCCGCGATCCTCCAGGCCGCCAGTGGCCGCAGCGTCGGCGAGCTGGTGCGCACCGAGCTGGCCGAGCCCCACGGCCTCGATGTGCACCTCGGGCTGCCCGCGGCCGACGAACCTCGCGTCGCGCCCGTGTTCCGCGCCGCGGGCTACCGGATCTCGACGTTCCTCCAGGACGATCCGGAACGCCGGGCGATCATCGACCGGATGTACGGCAGCAGCCTCACCGCGGAAAACTCACCGTTCAACACCCGTCGCTACCACGCCGCAGAGCTCGCCGCCGGGGGAGGGATCGGCTCGGCCGACGCCATGGCGAAGCTGTACTCCCTGCTCATCGCCCCGGATGCGCCGATCGTGCCCAGCGACATCCTCGCGCGGGCCACCCGCGCCTGGTCGGAGGGCACCGACGCGATCAACGACCGTCCGCTGCGCTTCGGCCTGGGCTACGAGCTCGACGACCCGATCGGCACCTACGGACCGGTGAGACCGGCGTTCGGGCACACCGGCGCCGGTGGCGGACTGCACGGGGCGTGGCCCGAGCGGCAGCTGGCCTTCTCGTTCCTGCCCACCGAGATGCGCAGCGAGGACGTCGACCGTCGCGCCAAGGACCTGCTGGAGATCCTCGCCGAGGTGCCGTGACAGCTGCGTCACGCCGCTCGTGCGGTCGCGGCCTCGCCTCGCCTCGCCTTGCGTGGCCTCGCCTCGCCTCGCCTCGCCTCGCCTTGCCTCGCCTCGCCTCGCCTCGCCTCGTGGCGTCGGCGGGCGCTGTCAGCGGACCACGGCGATGCCGTGCGCGGGCACGACCCCGGGCGCGGGCGGGCCGACGGCGTCGAGCATGTCGGCCCCGCTGACGACCTCCAGCACCTCGCCCTGGACGGGTCGGTCCGCGTCGCCCAGATTCACGACGAGGGTGAGCGGCTGAGCCGCGGCGCCACCACCGGCGGCCGAGTCCTGCGCGCCCCCACCGCCTGGGCGCGGGGACAGCGTGATCTCGGCGAAGGTGTCCTCGAGGCTCTCGCGGCGCACGGTGACCTCCGCGTCGGCCAGCCACGGCTCGCGACGGCGCAGCGAGAACAGCCGCTGATGGACCTCGAGGATCCGCGGGACGGCCTCGCGGCTGAGCACGCTGAGGTGAGGTGAGGTCGCCGCGGACTCCGTGGGCGCGGAGGCACCGACGCTGCCGGCAGCGCCCGCGATCTCGGCCGGATCGTCGGGGAACGCGGGGCGCACTGCGTCGTCCCCGCCGGCGCGGTCCTCCTTGATGCCGGTGGCGCCGAACTCATCGCCCGCGTACACGGCGGGGATCCCCGGCAGCAGCGCCAGCAGCGCGTAGGCCACGGCGAGATCCCGGCCGTCGGCGACCTGGGAGGCGATGCGGGTGGTGTCGTGATTGCCGACGAAGATCAGCGGATGCTCGTCCCCGTCGGCCGCCAGGAAGTCCCGGTGGCGACCGAGGGCATGCTCGAGCTCGAAGAGGTTGTGCTCGCGCAGACTCGACCAGATCGCCTTCCACAGCTCGTACTGGGTGATCGAGTGCGCCCCGGAGGCGGCGGCGATCGCCGGGTAGTCACCGTGGATGACCTCGCCGAGGATCCAGGCGTCGGGATGGGCCGCGCGGACCCGCTCGAGGATCGGAGCCCAGGCCTCGGCGCCCGCGGCGTACATGGCGTCCAGTCGCCACCCGTCGGCCCCGCGCTCGAGCCACAGCCCCATCACCCGGACGATCGCGTCCTGGACCGCGGGATCGGTGAGGTTCAGCTCGACCAGGTCGGCGTTGCCCTCGAAGCCGTAGGGCTGGTCCCCGGCCCAGCGGATGCGGTCGCCTTCCGGCGTGCCGGGGCCGGCGGCGATCGCGCGCCGCGCCTCGGTGTGCAGGTGGGAGACGTGGTTGAACACCCCGTCCAGCACCACGCGGATCCCGCGTTCGCGGCAGGCGGCGACCAGGGCGTCGAAATCCGTCTCATCACCCAGGCGCGGGTCGAGCCGTCGATGATCGAGGGTGTCGTACCCGTGGGAGACGGAGTCGAAGATCGGGTTCAGCAGCAGCACGTTCGCGCCGAGGCCGACGAGATGGTCGAGCCATCCCTGCAGCCGGCGCAGGCGGTGGACGACGTTCTCTCCCTCGGCCCCGGCGTAGGACTCGCCGACCAGGTCCTCGCGGTGCAGGGGCGCTCCGCAGAACCCCAGCGGATAGACCTGCCAGCAGATCGCGTCGCGGATCCAGGCGGGCTCGGACGGGGCGGGCGTGTTCATGCCGCCATCGTAGGCGGGGCCTTCCCGGCGCACCCAGCCCGGCCCGGTGTTCAATGGGGTCTCGAGGCGGGCCGACGCGCCCCCACCGTCAACATCCCCGGGAGGGAGCACCGATGATCCGGCTGCGCACCGACTTCTTCGCCGAGTCCCTCGGTATGGGCACCTCGATGGTGGTGCTGATGCCGCAGTCCGCCGCAGGAATCGGCATGGAAGGGACGGACCGCCGACCTGCAGACGGCGCAGCGGCGCCGGTGCTGTACCTGCTGCACGGTCTCAGCGACGACTGCACCGTGTGGGAGCGCCGCACCGCGATCGAGCGCTACGCCGCGGACAAGGGCATCGCCGTGGTGATGCCCGAGGTGCGCCGCTCGTTCTACGTCGACGAAGCGGTGGGGGAGCAGTACTGGACCTTCGTCTCCGAGGAGCTGCCGGAGCTGGTCGCGCGGACATTCCGCGTCTCCACCGCCCGCGAGGACACCTTCGTGGCGGGGCTGTCGATGGGCGGATTCGGTGCGTTCAAGCTGGCGCTGAACCATCCGGACCGCTTCGCGGCGGCCGCGAGCCTCTCCGGGGCGCTGGATCCGGCGTCGCTGTCACTCCACGGGAACCGTGGGAACCTCGCCGAGCGGGTCTGGGCCGGCCGCGATCTCGCCGGCACCGATGACGATCTGCTCGGGCTGCTCGCGGCCGGGGACGCGCAGCAGCTGCCGGCGCTGTTCCTGGACTGCGGCACCGAGGACGAGCTGGTCGGGCAGAACCGGCGTTTCATCGCCACGGCGGAGCGGCACGGCGTCGGCCTGACCTCGCGTCTCCGCCCCGGTGCGCACGCCTGGGAGTTCTGGGACCAGGGGATCCAGGACGTGCTGGACTGGTTGCCGATCCGGGGCTGAGCCTCACCCCGCGTAGAGCGCGACCGCGACCACGGCGAGATAGACGATCACCTCACCGGCGAGGTTGAGCCGGCTCGGGGGCCGCAGATTCTTGGCCTGCCGCGCAGTCGGCTCTGCGGGAGGCGAGCTGACGAGCGCGCGCCGGCAGGCGACGATCACGCCGGCGATCGTGACCAGCGAGAGCAGCCACGGACCCCACCACATCGACGCCGGCAGGATGCCTGCGAGCCCGAGGATGCCGATGATGCTGGCGGCACTGAGCGTCCGCAGGAAGATGCGAACCGGATGCTCGTATCGGATCCACAGCTGGACGATGGAGATGACCAGCAGCGCGAGGACCGCGACGCCGGCGATGAGGGGAAGGGAGGCCAGCACGGTGTTCACAGTTCGACCTCCCCGGTCAGGACGGCCACGGCGACGTCATCGAGCGACCGCGCGGTGTCGGTCAGGAGCACGATGCCGCGGCCCGTGGACGGGTCCCACCCGGTGAACGCCGCGAAACCCCCGGTCATGCCGTTGTGCCAGGTCATCAGCTGCCCTGTGCCCATGTCCTCGTGGAACCAGTTCATCGAGGTCTCACTGGACTGACTCTCGGTGAACAGGACCTCGGTGGCGGCCGACGCGCCCGGCGCGGTCCCCTCGATCATGCCGGTCAGGTAGAGCGCGAGATCCTCGGCGGTCGAGCGGATGCCGCCTGCCGGGGCGACACCGTGCATGGTCCATGCCGCGTTGGGAAGCCCGGCACTGGTGTGGCCGCGCGTGGCCGTATCCCGCAGGCCTTCCGGGGTGATCGGAGCGTAGGTCGAGGCCAGCGAGAGCGGTTGGAGGATCCTGTCTCCGAGCAGCGTGGCGTAGTCGGTGCCTGCGGCGCGTGCGAGCAGCTGGCCCTGCAGGGCGACGCCGAGGTTGGAGTACGCATAGGAGCCGCGGCCGTTCGGCGTGATGCCCAGCGCGTCGGCGATCACCTCATCGCCGTCTCGCGCGGGGTAGGGATCCTGGCGCAGGAGCGTGCCGGTGAACCTGCCGGTCCACCAGCTCGGGGCGAGCGACGGGATGCCGGAGGTGTGGGTGGCGAGCTCGGCGAGCGTGACATCGGCGATCGCGCTGCCCTCGGCCTCGTCCCCGAGCACGTCGGCGACCGTGCTCTGCACCGTGACCTCCCCACGTTCGACGGCTGAGGCCAGCAGCGCGCCGGTGAACGTCTTGGTCACCGAGCCGACCTCGAACTCGTCGGTCGCCTCGGCTCCGAAGCCCCCGAAGCGGGTGGTGCCGCTGCCGTCGAGATAGGCGATCGCGACGCGGCGATGGCCACTCAGGTGGGGCTGCAGGGCGGCGGTCACCTGCTCGTCACCGGTCGGATCGCCGAGGCGGGCAGGGCGCGGACCGGACAGCGCGGTGATGGCGAGGACGCCGGCCACAGCCGGGATGCCGGCTGCGAGCACCGTGCGCCGCGAGAAGGACGTGCCCGTCCGGGAGGGCGCGTCGGGATCGGAACCGGAATCGATGTCGGCGTCGGTGCCGATGTCGGCTTCGGGGTCGGCCTCGGTGCGGTCGGGATGCTGGTCGGTCATGGTCAGCCCTTCTCAGCAGCGGCGACGATGGTCAGCAGCGGGATCACCCGTGAGGCGGGGATCGTCCAGGTGCCGCGTCGGGGAGAGGTCGCCCATCCGGCGTTCTGCAGCGCGGACAGATGGTGGTACGCGACGCCGGTCGAGCCGAGCTCCAGCTCGTCGACGATCTGGGCGACGGTGCGTTCGCCGTCGATCAGCCGGCGCAGAATCGCCAGCCGCAGCGGATGGCCCAGCGCGGCCACGGTCTCTGCGTGCTCGGCCCAGTCCGTCGCGAGCAGGAACTCCGTCGGCCGTCCCCATTGGTACTCGAGATGACCGAGGCCGACGTCGACCGTCCCCGTGTAGACGACCGCTCCCGGCGACTCGACCTGCCCCTTCAGGGCGTTCAGCGCCCACCACGGGCTGCCCGCGGGGTCCGGCGTCGAGGTCGCCTGGTCCGATGGCTGCGCGACGGCCGAGCGCGTGTCCGCGACCGGGTCCGGGCGCGTCGAGGAGTGTGCCCGGTCCTTCTCGAGCTTCGCGACCCGCTGCTCGAGGCGTCTTAGGCGAGCCGCGATCTCGCCGGTGCTGCCCTCGTCATCCATCGCTCAGGTCCCCCTCGACGTCGGGGCCTCGCACGGTCGCGTCAGATCACCGTCGGACCGCGGTCGTGCCGGGTCGTTGCCGTGCCGGATCTCGGACGTGCGGAAGCCAATTCCTACGCAATTACGGAATAACAGAGTAGCAGCGGGGTGCGTGCTGTGCACAGGGGCGGGAGGGGCGTACGAGCCGGCATGCTCGGGTCGACCGCGAATGCGGCACGATGAGGGGTGCACCGTCGGGCCGGTGGACCTCACCGGCCCGCGCCCCTCGAGTCTCCGGGAGAGTCTTATGGCCGTCTTCGCCGTGCAGTACACCTACACCGACGATGCCGAGAAGGTGCAGGCCGTGCGGCCGGAGCACCGCGAGTACCTGCAGGAGCTGCACGCCGCGGGGACGCTGCTGCTGGCCGGACCGCTCGGCGGGACCCCGGGCGGTCTGCTGATCGTGCGCGCCGGCTCCGAGGAGGAGGCCCTGGCCGCGGTGGACGGCGATCCGTTCCTCCGCGACGGTGTGGTCATCGACCGCAGCGCGCGCGAGTGGACCGTCTCGATCGGGGAGCTCCCCGGCGCCTGAGCGTCAGGGCGTCTGAAGCGTCAGGGCGTCTGAAGCGTCAGGGCGCCGTCACGCCCCTGTCGCTCCCGCGTCGAGCTCGCCGTCGCCCTCGCCGGCAGCTCGACGTCGGCCCGTGGCCTGCATGTCCAGCAGGTCGCCGACGGTCGCGGTGGCTTTGACGTCCTGGCCGACGATCACCAAGGGGAGGGCGTCCTCGCCGCCGTGCTCGTCCAGCAGGGCGCGGGCCTCCGGGTCACGGTAGGCGTTGACCCAGAGCACGTCCTCGCGGGGTGTGCGGATCGCCGTCTGCATGCGCGCCGACAGCGGGTTGCCGGGGGCCCACAGGATGATGGAGACGTCGTCGGCGCGCCGCTGCAGCGCCGTGGCCAGCGGAGTGTGCGGGCCCGATCGCAGCGGGGAGGTCCAGAACGCCATGAACAGGGCGAACAGTGCGAGGGCGATGGCGGCGATGAGCTGGTCGGCGACGACCAGGGCGGCGGCGACCGCGAGACCTCCCACGGCAAGCAGGCCCGGTCGCAGCCAGGCTCGCGCCGGGGGCCGGCCTGCTCGGCGATCTCGGCGTGCGGATGCGTCGCGGCTGGTCATGGCACCAGGGTACGCAGGGACTTTCGGGATGGACTGAACGTCGGGTGGCGGTTCAGATCAGCGCTGCGGTGCTGGAGCGCTTGTTGGTCTCGGCGACCAGGGCGTCGCGCACGGCGCTGACGGCCGGGATCGACTGGGCGCCGCGGCGGTTGATCAGGCCGATCATCCGCGTATCCAGATCCGGCAGCGCCCGCACCACCACGTCCTGCGTCGGGGCCGCCTCCAGTGCCGTCTCCGGCATCAGGGCGACTCCGCCACCGTGCATGATCAGCCGTTGGACCACGGTCGAGTCGTCGCTGGAGTGGCGCACCTTCGGCACGAATCCTGCCCGACGGGCGCTGGAGAGCATGTTCGCCCGGCACCGCTCGCAGCCGGCGATCCACAAGTCCTCGGAGAGGTCGGCCAGGGTCAGGTCGGGGTCCTCGGCGCGCGGGTGGTCGCGGGGGAGGACGGCCATCACGCGGTCCTCCATCAGCGGGGTCCACTCCAGGGTGCCCTCGGCATCGATGTCGCTGCAGGGGTAGCGGAACACCAGGGCCAGGTCGAGGTCGCCCTCGCGCAGCGCGGCGACGGCGTCGGGGGGCTCGAGCTCGTCGAAGGTGACGTCCAGATCCGGCGCGGTCTCCTGGAGGTGTGCCAGCACCGGCGGCAGCAGCACCGCGGCGGCCGACGGGAAGGTCCCGAACTTCACCGTGCCGCGACGCAGCGCGGTGATGTCGGCGAGCTCCTCCTCCGCGGCGTGCAGCTGGGCCGCGATCGCCTCGGCGTGTGCGGACAGACGTCGGCCCGCCTCCGTGGGCGTGATCCCGGAGGAGGAGCGCAGCAGCAGCTGGGTGCCGACCTCTTTCTCCAGGGCGGCGAGGTGCTGGGAGACCGCGGGCTGGGTCCATCCCAGCTCACGGGCGCCGGCGCCGATCGAGCCGTTGCGCACCACGGTGCGGAAGATGAGCAGCCGTCGAGGGTCCATGCTTCCATGGTAGGCACTCGTCGCAAGCAGTGCTTATGACTTTGTGTGATGTGCGCGGGCGGTGCTCGCGCACGCGGTCATGAGAAGAGATGCCGTGAGAACAGACGATCCGAGAAAGGTTGTGTGCAACTAGGTTGCGCGCAATACAGAACCGAGGCAGGATGGCCCCATGGCGACGACGGACGAGATGGTGTGCTTCTCCCTCTACGCGGCCTCGCGCGCCACGACCCAGGCGTACCGCGCGCTGCTCGAGCCCTGGGGCCTCACCTACGGCCAGTACCTCGTGCTGGTGCTGCTGTGGAGCGACGGGGACCAGAGCGTCTCGGACCTGGGGGAGGTCCTTCAGCTCGACTCCGGCACCCTGTCGCCGATGCTTCGGCGGATGGAGGCGGCCGGGCTGCTCGAGCGGCGCCGCACAGCGCCGGATGAGCGCGTGGTCACTGTCGTGCTCACCGAGCGGGGCCGCCACCTGCGAGGCGAGCTGGCCCACGTGCCCGGCTGCATCGCCGACGGCAGCGGTCTCGCCGGCCCCGAGGAGGCCCGAGACCTGATCTCGACCCTGCAGGAGCTCACGCGCAGCATGCGTGCGCTCACCGCCCCCGATTCTCCCGGCGAACCCGCCGGGGCCACCCGCCGGCCCGGCTCGGCGACAGCGAAGGAGACATCATGAAGGCCCTCTACACCGCAGAGGCTCTCTCGACCGGCACGGGCCGTGACGGTCACGTCCGCACGCTCGAGGGCACGGTCGATCTCGACATGGCGACTCCCACCGAGATGGGCGGTTCGGGCAACGGGGCCAACCCCGAGCAGCTGTTCGCCGCCGGCTACGCCGCCTGCTTCCACTCGGCCCTGAACCTGGTGGCAGGCAAGGCCAAGGCCGACGTCAGCGACTCCACCGTCGGCGGCCGCGTCCAGATCGGCCCGGACGACAAGGGCGGGTTCCAGCTCGCCGTCCAGCTCGAGGTCGTCATCCCGAACCTTCCCCACGACCAGGCGCAGGAGCTCGCCGACGCCGCCCACCAGGTGTGCCCGTACTCCAACGCCACCCGCGGGAACATCGAGGTCACGGTCACCGTCTCGGACGACTGAGCAGCGCTCGTCGTCGTCCATCGCCTCGTGGTGCGAGGAATCCGCGTGGTGCGAGGAATCCGCGTCGTCCGGAGCCGCCACACAGGACAATGAGCGCGGGCGCCCGGAATCGCACGGGTCGAAGGGAGGGTGGTGGATCGTGGCCGGCTCGCACGACGGCCCGGGGCCCTCGGTGCTCGAGGTCCGGTACGGGACCGCCCGACCGCGGCGCACGAGCCTGTGGATCATCGCCCTCGGGGCGCTGCTCGGGGCGGGTTCCTCGGTCCTGCTCGAACTCGGCCTGGGCGCGACGTGCGGCGTGCTCGTGTGGGCCGGTGCCCTGATGCTCGCTGATCGCCGTCTCGCTCGCGCTCGGTTCTTCCTCCCGGCGGCAGCGGTCGCCTATGCGGCAGCGCTGATGTGGCCGTTGCTGCCGGCGATCGTCTCCAGCCCTGAGTCCGTGCTATCGGTGTTCACGTGGGTCTATGCGCTGGCGTACTCGTGGGTCAACGGGCTGCTGCTGGGCGCGGCCACGCTCGTCGTCATCCTCCTCTGGTTCGTCCGGCACGGTCGCCTTCGGTGAACCGGGCCGGGGGCACGTGGTCAGCCTGATAGTCGCGGGTAGGTCGGGAGGGGAGTTCTCCCCATCGCGGGTCGGGCGGATCCGACATACCGTTCATGACGTCCACAACAGCGCCGGCGCACGACGAGAGCTCGAGGCCCGGCACGACCTCATGGAGGAACCCGTGACCCGCTCGATCTTCACCCGCAGCGCCGCCGCCGGCGCGCTCGCCATGTTCGCCCTGTCCGCCTGCGGCGGCTCTCCCGAGGAGGCTGCCGAGGGGGACGCCCCCGCCGTCGAGGAGGAGGCTCCCGCGGCGGAGGTCGACGCCTCCGACGGCGGCGGCGAGGCCGACGAGAGCGAGCCCGAGGAGGACGAGGCCGACGAGAGCGAGGCCGAGGAGGACGAGTCCGACGAGAACACCGGCTCCGCCCCGGCCGGCGAGTCCGTCGAGGTGCCGATCGACGAGACCTTCACCGATGAGGAGACCGGAGACGAGATCACCGTCATCTCCGCCATGCGCGACATGCCCTCCGAGCACGACTCGATCTACATCGAGGAGGGCGGCGAGGTCCTCTACCTGCAGATCGAGGTGACGCCCGGCGAGGAGTTCGGCGGCGTCGTCTCCATGCGTGACTTCTTCATCCAGTACGGGGACGAGGAGGAGAACGCGAAGAGCTCCCTGGGCGAGGAGATCTCCGAGGCCGGCTACACCGAGTTCGAGAGGGCCCCGCGCCGCGATGGTGCCACGGAGCCGGCGTGGATCGGCTTCACGGTCGAGGGTGAGCGCCAGGAGTCCTACACCGCCGCATACGTGCGACCGGAGACGGAGATCCTCGGCGAGGACGAGACCATCCCGGAGTTCCGCCACGAGTTCGAGATCCCCGCGCCCTGAGCCGGTCTCATCCGCTCGTCGGGCGCGGGATGCTCACGCCGATCTCCACGGTGCTGGCCTCCCGGTCCTGGGCGGCAGCCACGCTGCCGCCCAGGTGCTCGGCCAGCACCTGCACGATCGATAGGCCCAGCCCGCTGGTGCGCCCGGAGCGGGAGCGGTCCGCCGTGTAGAAGCGTTCGAACAGCCGCTCGGCATCGATCTCGGTGCCGGGCGGGACGCCGTTGCGGACGCGGATCTCGAGTCCATCACCAGCGCCGAGCACCTGGACCCGGAGCAGCTCCCGGCCGTGCTGGACAGCGTTGCG
>NZ_JBZXYT010000025.1:0-54253 GCF_059391765.1 Brachybacterium sp. SYSU DS0246
TCGAGGAAACGCCCGGTTCCATTCCGAACCCGGAAGCTAAGCTCGATTGCGCCGATGGTACTGCACTCGCGAGGGTGTGGGAGAGTAGGTCGCCGCCGGACATCTTCACTGGGAGTGGGAGTGAGCTGGAGGCCCCTTGAACAAGGGGGTTTCGCTCCTCCCACTCCCTTTTTTTTCGCGCCCGAAAACAACCGGCCCCAGCGCAGTTCTGTGATCCCGGGATGCGGGCGCGCGGGAGGCGGTCCCAGGTACTCGGGAGAGCCGGCACGGAAGCTCCGCCCCAGCGCCGCGTGCACCGGGCAGAACAGGCCCGTCCGCCCGGCGAGCGGCCGCTGGGCGTTCTCCCCGTCACGCCGGGACCGACCCCACAGGGCGGCGCGGGCTCGCGCGGGTAGACTTGGTGGCCGCGTGCGTGTTGTGTTCCTTCAGTGGCCGGCGCATGCTCGGCAGCGTCGACCGCCGCCGACCCGCCCGATGTCCGTGTCGGGGGCAGGCGTCCCAGGCGCCGCCCTCGCCCAGCCCCAGGAGAGCCATGCCGTCCTCGCTGCCGGTCGTGCCCGACATCGATGAGCAGCTCGCCTCGCGCGTCGCCGAGCGCCTCGCGTCCGTGGAGAGCGAGCTGCGCGAGTCCGTGGCCACCTCCGATGACATCGCCCGGTGGACGGCTCGCCACCTGATGGATGCCGGCGGCAAGCGCGTCCGCCCGATGCTCGTCCTGCTCGCCGCCTCCCTCGGCGATATCGAGCGCGACGGCGTGCTCGATGCCGCGGTGCTGGTGGAGCTGACGCATCTGGCGAGCCTCTATCACGACGACGTGATGGACTCCGCGCCCACCCGCCGCGGCACCGACAGCGCCCACGCGCTCTGGGGGAACAACGTCGCCATCCTCACCGGCGATTTCCTGTTCGCCCGGGCCAGCGCCCTCAGCGCGCGTATAGGCGCCGAGGCGGTCCGGCTCCACTCGGAGACCTTCGAACGACTGTGCCTCGGTCAGCTCCACGAGACCGTCGGGCCGACTCCGTCCGACGACCCGTTCGAGCACTACATCTCGGTGCTCTCCGACAAGACGGCCTCGCTGCTCGCTCTGGCCGGTCAGCTCGGGGCTCTGCTGGCCGGTGCCCCCGAGGGAGCCGGTGACGTGATGCGGCGTTACGGGGAGAAGGTCGGTGTGGCTTTCCAGCTCGCCGACGATGCCCTCGACCTCGCCAGTGATGGCGAGACCAGCGGGAAGACCCCCGGCATCGATCTGCGCGAGGGCGTGCCGACCATGCCCACCCTGCTGATCCGTCGCCGTGCCGCGGAGGCTGCGGACCCGCGCAGCCGCGAGATCGTGGCCCGGCTGGACGGGGATATCAGCAGCGACGACGCGCTGCGCGAGCTGGTCGCCCTGCTGCGCGAGGACCCGGCACTGGAGGAGACCCGCGACTTGGCCCGTCGCACAGCTGACGAGGCAGTCGCCATTCTGGCTGAGCTTCCCGACGGACCGGTTCGCGAGGCGCTCACGGAGTTCACCCGGACCCTGGTCCAGCGCCGGCGGTGAGCCGCGCGTGACCCGTCCCCAGGGTCGGTGCCCTGAAATCCCCGACTGATCGCGCTGGAGCGGTCCCTCGTGGCATGGGCAACTCCGGACGAGTACCCTGTGACCGTCGTGCGCGCGCCAGGGGCGGCCCGCCCGCGGGCGTTACCCGTCAGGACGGCCGGGGGTCACCATGCGCACGGCGAGTCGACCACGATCGTGTTCGGGGGGATCCATCATGTCGGTCACCGCTGGAGTGACGCGGCTGCGGCGGCATCACGGCGCCCCCGCGAGCGCCGTGCTCCCGGTCCTCTTCGCGCCGCCGGCCTCGAGCCCCGGCGCGGGTCCACCGGACGAATCCTGACCACGTGAGAGCCGCCCACCCCTCCGAGCAGAGAGCATCGCCCCTGACATGAGCATGACCCCCGAACAGGCCCGCTGGTTCGCCGAGACGTTCGACAAGCTCGTCCAGAGCGTCGGCCAGGCCGTTCTCGGCAAGAACGAGGTGGTCCGCCTCGTACTGACCGCCATGATGGCTCCCGGCCACGTGCTGCTCGAGGACGCTCCCGGCACCGGCAAGACGTCGCTGGCGCGGTCGATCGCTGCCACCGTGCAGGGCACCAGTACCCGCATCCAGTTCACTCCGGACCTCCTGCCCTCGGACGTCACGGGCGTGACGATCTACGACCAGAACACGAAGTCCTTCGAGTTCCACAAGGGGCCAGTGTTCGCGAACGTCGTCCTGGCCGACGAGATCAACCGCGCCTCCCCGAAGACCCAGTCGGCGATGCTCGAGGTCATGGAAGAAGGTCGGGTCACGGTGGACGGCGTGACCCACGAGGTGGGCAACCCCTTCATGGTGATCGCCACCCAGAACCCCATCGAGCAGGCCGGCACCTATCGGCTTCCCGAGGCGCAGCTGGACCGCTTCCTGATGAAGACGTCGATCGGATACCCGGACCATGCCTCGAGCGTGCAGATCCTCCAGGGGTCCGCGCTGCGCGACCGCAGCAGCCACCTCACTCCCCGGATCTCCCTGCAGGCCGTCAACGACATGACCGAGCTCGCGGCCACGGTGCACGTGGACCCGGCGGTCCTGGAGTATGTCTCCCGCCTGATGGAGGAGACGCGGATGGCTCCCGAGGTACGCGTCGGCGTGTCCATCCGCGGCGCGCTCGCCCTGATGCGCGTGGTCAAGGTCTGGGCGGCGGTCAGCGGACGCCACTACGTCATCCCGGACGACGTCAAGCACCTCGTCGAGCACGTGTGGCTCCACCGTTTCGTCCTCGATCCCGAGGCCGAGTTCGCCGGCACCACCGCCAAGTCCGTGATGACCAAGATCCTCAGCGAGGTGGCGCCTCCGCAGGCGCGTCAGCAGTCCGCATGAGCCCCGAGACGCCCCTCCCCACCGATACCGCCGAGGCCGAGGTCGCCAAGGCGGAGGCGAAGCGACGCCGCGCCACGGCCAGGGCCGAGGCCCGAGCCGAAGCACGCCGGCGGCGCAAGCAGACCAGGGCCGCTCGCCACGGCACCGCCGGGGCGGGAGCCCCGTCGGCCGACGACGCGGTGGGCCCCGGCGGCGAGGACGGGGCCGCCTCCAGCACCGGACTCGCCGCATGGCGCGATCGGGGCGCCGAGCTGTGGATGCGGCGCATCCATCCGGTCCTCGACGTCGTCTCGCCGATCGGGTGGGCGGTCCTCGCGGTCGCTGCATTCTGCTGGATCGTCGGCCTCTGGCTGCACGTGACCGAACTGAACGTGGTCGCCCTCGCCCTCACAGTGCCTCTGGTGGTCGCGGCGCTGTTCGTCCTGGGCCGGGCCTCGTATCGGGTCACGCTCGATCTCCAGACGCACCGGGTAGTGGTCGGTACGCGCGCCGTCGGTCGCGTCGAGGTCGCGAACCCCACCCAGCGCACCATCCTGCCCTCGCGCATCGAACTGGCGGTCGGTTCCGCCACCGCCCAGTTCATGGTGCCGCGGCTGGCCGCCAACGCCGCTCACGAGGAGCTGTTCGCCGTGCCCACCAAGCGTCGTGCCGTGCTCGTGGTGGGGCCGGTGCGTTCGGTCCGCGACGATCCGCTCTCGCTGATGCGCCGCCAGGTCACCTGGGCCCAGTCGCAGGAGCTGTACGTCCATCCCCGCACGGTGCGACTGGACGAGGCCGCCAGCGGCTTCCTCCGCGACCTGGAAGGCACCCCCTCCTCGGATCTCTCCAGCTCCGACATCGCCTTCCACGCGCTGCGCGACTACGCGCCCGGCGATGACCGGCGCCATGTCCACTGGCGCACCACCGCCCGCACCGGCAAGCTGATGGTCCGCCAGTTCGAGGAGACCCGCCGTTCCCACGTGGCCGTGGCACTGGACAACCTCGCCGAGCACTACGCCACCGAGGGGGAGTTCGAGCTCGCCGTCTCCGCGGCCGCCTCCATCTCGGCCCAGACCCTGCGGGAGGAGAAGGAGCTGACTCCCTTCTCCTTCGACAGGCGTCAGCGCACCGGCAGCTTCCGCCAGCTGATGGACGATTACACGGTCATCGACCAGCTCGGTGGGCAGCTCGCCCTGCATGAGCTCGGGCAGAAGGCGGCGGATCTGGCCCCCAACGCCTCGGCGGTGATGATGGTGGTCGGCTCCCACACGACGGCACGGGAGCTGAACTCGGCCGCGAACCAGCTTCCGATCGGCGTGATGGCCGTGGCGATCCGGTGCGTGGACGACGCCGAGGTGCGCCGGTCCGCGATCGGGGGCCTCGACGTGGTCACCGTCGGGAGCCTGGACACGCTGGCCCGAGCATTGCGGGCGGTGGGTCGATGACCGCCACCGATCCTCGCGCCACCTACTTCGCGTCCGTGTCGACCCCTCGCCGCGCCACGGACATCGTCGTCCTGGCCGCCCTGTTCGTCCTGGGCCTGTTGGGCTTCCAGCACGTCTACGGCGGGGTGCAGTACATCCTGACCGGGATCATGGCGCTCGCGTTCGCCACCCTGATCGCCCTGATCGGCGCCCGCTGGCGGTGGAGGCCGCTGCGGATCACCCCGCTGCTGCTGGTGGTGTACTTCCTGTTCGGCTCCATGTTCGCGGCTCCCACCCGGGCGATCTGGGGAATCATCCCCTCCCTCGGCTCGCTGAAAGAGTTGCTGTTCGCCCCCGTGACCAGCTGGAAGTCCGCCCTGACCGTGGCCCCGCCCGTCGGATCCGCGCAGGGCGTGCTCGCCGTGGTCTGGATCAGCATGCTGCTGCTGACGCTGCTGTCGATGACCATCGTCATGCGTACCCGCCGCTACGTCCTCGCGTGGCTGTTCCCCCTCGCGCTGACGCTGCTGTCGGTCCTCTTCGGCACCCACGAGGCCTTCCTGCCCCTTGTGCGCGGGGTCCTGTTCGCGATCATCTCCGTGGCCTGGTTGACCTGGCGTTTCGAGAGCGGCCGCCTGGACAGTGCGCAGTCCACCATCATCTCCGACACCGTCCGGCCCGGCTCCTGGCAGAACCCCGTGCTGCGCCGCCGCGTGATCGGAGGTGCCGTCATCATGGCGATCGCGGGCGCCGCCGCCTTCGGTGCGCATTCGTTGCTGGACCCGCCCGAGGGGACGACGCGATACGCCCAGCGGGACCAGATGACCCCGCCGTTCGACCCGCGCGAATACGTCTCCCCGTTGACGCAGTTCCGCGGCTATCTCAAGGACCAGCGCGAGGAGGAGCTGTTCACGATCTCGGGAGTGACCAGCGGCGAGCACGTCCGCCTGGCCACGATGGACAAGTATGACCTGCACGTCTACGAGGTCGCCGGCAGCCAGGAGAAGAACACCGCCTCGGGTGCATTCCTGCGCACTGCAGGCGGCGTGAACCTTCACGACCCCAGCGAGCAGCAACGGACCTCGACCGTCACCATCGGGGCGTACACAGGGGTCTGGCTGCCCACGCTGGGCGCGCGCACCGACCGTATCGATCTCGGCGATCTGCCGCCCGAGAGAGCGGGCGTGACAGCTGAGAACCTCTATCTCAACGAGAAGTCGCAGACCGCGGTCAACGCCGTCGGGCTGCGTGAGGGCGACACCTATGACCTGCGCTACGAGCCGTACACCGAGCCGACCACTGAGGAGACGCGCACGGCTCGATTCGCTGATGTCGACCTGCCGGAGAACAGCAGGGTCGACGAGATCAGCGCGCTCGCCGAGGAATGGGCCGGCGAGCCGGGCTCGGACTACGAGAAGTTCCAGAACCTGTCGCGGTCGATCAAGACCGACGCCTACTTCTCGCACGGCCTGGACGACGACACCGCCTCACTGTCCGGGCACGGCGTGAGCCGGCTGCTCGCGATGCTCGAGGAGCCCAGCTTCGACGAGGAGCAGGCGGACGCACAACCGCTGGGGCGCATCGGCGACGAGGAGCAGTTCGCGGCCCTGACCGCGGTGATGGCGCGTTCGATCGACATCCCGGCGCGCGTGGTCATGGGATTCGAGGTCCCCGAGGGCGAGGAGGGGACCGTCTCCATCACGGGTGGGGACGTCACCGCTTGGGTCGAGGTCGCCTTCGACGGACTCGGGTGGGTGCGCTTCGACCCTGCCCCGGACGAGGACGACGAGCCGACCCAGCCCGAACCCAAGGAGGTCGAGAAGCCCCTGCCTCAGGTCGCTCAGCCCCCGCCTCCGCCCGCCGAGCCGCCGAGCCCCCCGCCCGGCGCGATGAGTGATGACACCGACGACGAGGAGGACCCCCAGGACGAGACCGTCTCCTGGGCCGTGTACGTCGGAGCCGGTCTGATCCCGCTCGTGATCGGGATGGCGCTGGCGGCCATCATCGTGGCGAAGGCCGTCCGGCGCGGCCGACGGCGCAGCCGCGGGCCCCTGCCCCAACGCATCGACGGCGGCTGGCAGGAGATCCTCGACCTGATGACGGACCTCGGTCAGAGGCCTGACCCGATGATGACCCGGGCGGAGACTGCGGCGCGCCTGGAGGCGGCGACCCCGGCCATGGGGGCGCTGACCCTGGCCGGCCGGGCCGACCGCGCCGTGTTCGGGCCCGACGACCTGCCGGACGCGGCGGCCGAGGAGTACTGGTCCCACGTGATGGCGGCCCGGCGTACCATGTCTGCCGCCGTGCCGTGGTACAAGCGGATGTTCGCGGCGGTGTCGCTGCGCTCCTTCCGCAGGAGATCGGCGGATCGCCGCAGCGATCGCAAGCGCACCCGCGCCGCCGAACGCGCCCGTGAGAAGGCCCGGCGTCGCACCGAGGCGATGCGTCGTCGGTCCTCACGCGGCACGCTGCGGGGCATGTCCACCAGCGCCGCGAAGAAGTCGCCGAGGAGGGGCCCGTCCCGATGAACCAGACGCGTTATTGCAGCACCTGCGGGACTCTGCTGATGGAAGGCGCCGCGATCTGCGGCGAGTGCGGGGCCCGCTATCAGGCGTCGCCGTACGAGCGGCGGGCGACGGACGCCCCAGGGGCATGGTCACAGCCCCCCAAGCCCCGTTCACGCGACCTCGGCGGTCGCGAATCGGAGGAGCCGGAGGAGGAAGGGATCGAACTGATCTCGCGCGACGCCCTCGAGCCGAAGCAGCCGGGCGCGACGGCACTCCGCTCCCAGGAACAGTACGATCAGGTGATGGTCACTCAGCCACCGATGAACCAGAGCGGTCCCGGCGCATCGTTCAGCCAGCCGAGCGGGCCGGGGTCACCGGGCTCCGTGCCGGCGCCCGAGGAGCCGAACAGCCCTGAACTGGGCCCACCCCTGGACGGCTGCGCGCCCGCGACGCCCCTGAAGCGCTTTCTCGCGGCGCTGATCGATGCCGTGATCGCCCTTGTGGTGCTGGTCCCGTTCCTGATCGGCGTGATCCTGCTGCTGATCCAGGACCCCATCACCCTGCTGCCGCAGATCCTCATCGGAGTCGGCGCCGCTCTTCCCGCCGCCTATGCCGTGCTGATGATCTGGCTGTCCGGTGCGAAGGGAATCAGTCTCGGCAAGCTCATCCTCGGGCTGCGCATCACCCGATACAGCGAGGGTGGGCCGATCGGATTCCTGCGCGCGCTGGGTCGCTGGTTCCTCTACGGCATCATCTGGCCGGTCATGGCGCTGTCGATCTTCCTGGATCCGCGCAAGGTGCTGAGGGGCTTCCACGACCGGGCGGTCGATTCCGTGGTGGTCGACATCAAGGCCGGCCGCAATCCCTTCACGCCGCGACCCGACGACTTCGAACGGCCCGGGGCCGAGCATTACCTCGGGGCTTCCTCGGTGCACGTCGACGCCCACGAGAATCTCCTGGCCGAGCCCGGTGCGGCATGGAGGGGAGACGCCCAGGCCCAGGGGACCGGCGCATCGGCCGCGGCGCACCCGTCGTCCTCCGGCGCGTGGGCCGCGCAGCCACAGGCCGAGAGCCCGTACGCGCCGCCCGCCCCGTCGGGCTCCTCCGCCTCGGAGCCCCAGGTCTCCGCTTCTCCCTGGTCCTCCCCGCCGCCGGCGTCATGGGAGAATCAGTCCGCTGCGCCGCAGCAGAGCGAGGACAGCGGATGGGCGCCCCCGCCCCCTGCTCAGCAGGTGCCGGCACCGCAGCAGCCGCAGCCCTCATCGTGGGACGAGCCGCAGCATCCCGAGACGCAGGCGCCCCAGCTGTGGAGCCCGCCGCCTGCGGCAGCTGCCCCGCCGGCACCGGCTGCTGCCGCCCCGCCGGCTCCCGGCAGCGCACAGCCGCCCGAGCCGCAGCATCACCCCGATGCTGCTGCGGAGCCGGTCCCTGCTCCGAGCGAGCTCACCGCGGATGCCTGGGACCCCGGTGATGGCGAGGTCGACGAGCGGACTCGGATGACCGCGCCGGATGAGCCGCTGGAGGATCTCGAGCAGACCCGGGTCTCCGTGGCCTCGCCGCCGCCGGCGAGGAAGCTCCGCCTGACCGATGACACCGGCACCGATCGGGTGGTGGACAGGGCCGTCGTGATCGGGCGCAATCCCACGGCTGCGGGCGGAGAGGTGCTGTTCGTCCTGAAGGACGACACCCGCTCGGTCTCCAAGACCCACCTCCGTGCCGACGGCACCGGCGAGGAGATCACGGTCACCGATCTCGGGTCGACGAACGGATCGACCATCCTGCGCGAGGACGGTTCCCGCGAGCACCTCGTCCCCAACACCCCGACCGTCCTGCCTGCCGGGGCCAAGGTCACGCTGGGGGATAGGACCCTGTCCGTGGAGAGGGAGCAGTGATCGACCGGTCTCTGTCGGATCCGGACATCCAGGGCACGATCCGGGCCGTCTCGGCGGCCGTGACGCACGTGGGCCACGTCCGCGCGACCAACGAGGACGGCGTTCTCAATGCGCCGCCGATCTACCTGGTCGCGGACGGCATGGGGGGTCACAATGCCGGCGAGGTGGCCAGCGCTATCGCGGTCGAGGAGTTCGAGAAGCTCACGATCCAGGAGAACGTCACCGTCGAGCAGCTCGGTGACGCCTTGCGCGCCGCCGCCGAGAGGATCGGTGAACTCGGCGGGGAGACCACGCTCGGGGCCGGGACGACCGTCGCGGTCGTGGCCACGATGGTGCTCGACGGGATCGGGTACTGGGTCGTCCTCAATCTCGGCGATTCTCGGGTGTACCGACTCTCCGGGGAGATCTTCGAACAGGTCAGCGTCGATCACTCCGTGGTGCAGGAACTCATGGACCGCGGAGAGCTCAGCTTTGATGAGGCCCGGGTGCACCCCTACCGTCACATGGTCACCCGCGCGCTGGGCGCCGGGCCGGAGTCGGAGCCCGATTACTGGCTGATCCCGGCCGAGGCCGGCGACAGGATGCTGATCTGCTCCGACGGCCTGACCGGCGAGGTCGAGGACGCCACGATCGAACGGATGCTGCGCGCGCCCTCGGACGTGCGCACGCTCAGCGAGGACCTGGTGCGCCTCGCGCTCGACAGCGGCGGTCGGGACAACGTCAGCGTGGTCATCGTCGAGGCCGTCGAGGTGGTGGGGGCGGCGCTGGGGCCCCGGCCCTCCGCCGCCGACGTCGCCACGCCCGCTGAGGAGTTCGAGGTCGACGAGGACACCTTGCCCCGGGCCATCCCGGGTGAGGGAGGCGAGAGGGGATGAGCGAGGAGGACGAGAAGACGACTCTGCTCGGGCCCGGGACGTGGACCCAGCAGGGCCCCGCCACCCTCGTCGTACGCGAGGCCGGCTGGGTGGTGCTGGTCCCGGGGCTCCGGAAGGAGGTCACCGAGGCCGCATGGACCGTGCTCGGCGAGAACCCGGCCCCTGAGGAGTTCCTCGACAAGCTGGTCGAGGCGGCGGAGCTCGAGAGCGCGGACAAGCTGACCGCGATCCTGTTCGGCTTCCTCGACGGCACGACGGGGACGTTCGGCGTGAAGGGGAAGACTCCGATCGCGGTCTACACCCCGGAGGGCTCCATCCAGATCGCCGGGACCGACGAGGAACCCTTCGTGCTGAAGACTCTCGAGGATGTGCGCCGCACCGCTTTCGGCGACCTTCCCGCCGAGGATTCGGTGGGCGCGCCGCGCGTCGCGGCAGGTATCGCCCGGGTGCGGGGATTCGTGCACGTGACCGTGGACCCCGCAGAACTGGACGAGGACGCCCGCGCGGCGCTCGCCGAGCAGGTCGAGAACGACGGGAGGTCCATCGAGGATTCCGAGGCCAAGAAGCGCCGCGCCGAGCGCCCCAAGCCGGCCCCGAAACCGGCTGCGAGCAGCACCAGCTCATCGGGCTCCTCCGGCTCCTCGGACCGGAGACCGATGATGGCGACCCGCAAGCCCGGGGAGATGCCGCCGTCGGTCTCCGGCGGCGCGACACCAGCGGCCTCCGCCGCCTCCGAACCGGCCGACAGCGGCCCGAACATGTTCGACGATCTCTTCGCCGACAAGAAGCCCGAGCCGGAGGCGCCGGGGCCCCCAGCGGCCCCGGCCCCGAGCGAGCCGGCAGAGCCGGCCTCGAAGGAGGCCGCCCCGAGCTCTCCGGCCGAGTCGGCAGAGGCCTCGACGACCTCCGCGGCTGCTTCCGCCGCACCGGCCGACCCTGCTCCGCCTCCCCGGAGTGCGGAGAGTGCCGAGGCGGGTCGCCGCCGCCTCGTGAGCACGTCGCTCTTCGACCGGACGCGACGCAGCAGTCGTCCCGCCGGCGCGGAGCCCCAGCAGTCCTCTGCCGCCGGCCCGCCGGAGCCGAGTCCCGAGGTGTCCGCTCCGGAACCGTCTGCTCCCGGACCGTCCGCTCCCGAGCCCTCCGCTCCTGAGCCGTCTGCTCCTCAGCCGTCTGCTCCGCAGGAGCCGGCCCCGGCACCATCGGCCCCCGACGCCCCTGAGCACCTCGAGAACCCCGGCTCGTCGTCCGTTGGCACGGACCCCTCCGACGTCACGATCGCGCCGGACCCGTCGAGCTCGATCCCGACCCCCGAGCCGCCCGATGACGACGAGTTCGAATCCCCGCCCACCCAGATCGCGCCGATCGACGACGGCGAGGGGCCGGAGGACGACGAGCCCGCAGCCTCTCCGAGTGCTCCACGGCCGCGCCCGGCGGCCGTCTCGCCACTACCCGATCTGGAGAACACCGGAGCCTACGACGACCTGTTCGGCAAGACGGTGTTCCGTCGGATCGAGGACGCGGCCGTGCGGAGATCCGAGGAGGACGAGGACGACGAGGCCGCGGCGAGCGAGGACCCGGCAGCTCTCGCTGAGGAGCCGGCGCAGTCGCCGACCACTGCCGAGCCCGAGGACGACGAGCTGAAAGGCGAACCGGAACCGGCTGCCCCGGAGCCCGCCACCGACAGCCACGGCGACTTCATCGACTGGGTCCCCGGAGTGGGCCGCACGGCACCCGAGATCGCGCAGGCCGCGGCTCGTCGTGCCACCGAGAAGCCGCGACCCGAGCCCGCATATCCGCAGGTGCAGATGGCAGAGCGGCCGCCCGCTCCGCAGACCGGCTCCCGCCCCGCGGCGGTCCGGCCGGACGACCACAGAACCCAGAGCCCGCCGGCCCCGGCCCCCGGCTACGGGGGACAGGGCAGCGGCGGGTACGCAGGGCAGCAGGTCGGATACCCCTCCCCGCCGCAGGGCGCCGGACCTCAGTACGGCAACGCGCCCGTCGACCCGGCCGCGGCCGGGCACCAGGTCGGATTCCCGGGCGCACCGATGAGCGGGGCGCCGGCGGCCGGCGACCCCAGGCACGCCGGATACGCCGGGCCGCCCGGATACTCCGCGCCCAGCCCGGGTTCTCACCACCGCGGTGCCTACCCGTCCCAGCAGCCGCCGGCTCCCGGTGCCTCCGCACCCTCGTCGCACGCCCCGGGCGTCCCGACAGCGCAGCCCGCCGGAGCGGGAGCCGGCCGCCCGCGGCCACCGGCGCCGCCGCCGGGCAGCGCCCCGCCGGCCACGTCCGCGGCGCCCGGCGCCCCGACCGCCGGCCCCGGCCATCCTGCCGGAGGGGCCGTGGCGCTGCCGGGCCTGGTCTGCCAGAACGGGCATGCCAATCCTCCGGAGCGCTCGCAGTGCCGGGCCTGCGGGGCCCCTCTGCAGGGAGCGACCCGCACGGTGGCCCGGCCTCCGCTCGGGGTCGTGGAGTCCTCCACGGGCGAGAGGTTCGTGCTGGACCGCACCGCCATCATCGGCCGCCGGCCGCGCGCCTCCCGGGTCAGCGGCGACGACGTCCCGCAGCTGATCACCGTGCCGAGCCCCCAGCAGGACATCTCCCGCTCCCACCTCGAACTCCGGCTCGAGGGATGGCACGTGGTGGCAGTCGACCTGGGAGCGACCAACGGGACGACGCTGCACCGCGCCGGGACGGACCCGGTGCGTCTGCGGCCGCGCGAAGGCGTCGTCCTGCACGACGGGGACCGGCTCGATCTCGGTGACGGCGTGCATCTGCTGATGAGGGAGCGGGTATGAGTCCGAGACCGCCCTCGCCGCCGCCCGGCCTTCCCGGATACGAGTACGAGCAGCTGCTCGGCTCCGGAGGCTTCGCCGACGTCTTCCTGTATCGCCAGTCCCGCCCGCAGCGACGGGTCGCGATCAAGGTCCTCCTCTCGAACGTGCTGGACGACACGGTGCGGCGGCAGTTCGACGCCGAGGCGAACGTCATGGCGCAGATGTCCACGCACCCCTCGATCGTGACGATCCATCAGGCCGAGGTCTCCGACGACCACCGGCCCTACATCGTCATGGAGTACTGTCCGCGGCCCAACTACGGGGTCCGTTTCCGCAAGGAGCGCATCACCGTCGCCGAAGCGCTGCGCGTCGGAGTCCAGATCGCGGGCGCTGTGGAGACCGCCCATCGTGCCGGCATCCTCCATCGCGACATCAAACCGGCGAACATCCTGGTCACCGACTACAACCGGCCGGCATTGACCGACTTCGGCATCTCCATAGCGACCGGACAGGGGCACGATGTCGATGATTCGCAGGGCATGTCGATCCCGTGGTCCCCGCCGGAGTTCTTCGCCGACCCTCCGCGCGCCGACGTGCGCAGCGACGTGTTCTCGCTGGCCGCGACCGTGTACTCGCTGCTGGCGGGACAGACCCCGTTCGAGCTGAGAGGGCAGCGGAACTCCGCCTCCGATCTCATCCACCGCATCACCTCCGAGCCGCTGCCTCCGCTGAACCGGCCCGACATCCCGCCCGAGCTGAACCGCGTGCTCTCGATCTCGATGGCCAAGGACCCGGCCAGTCGTTACGACACCGCTCTGGCCTTCGGCCGCGGGCTGCAGCAGGTGGAGCTCTCCCTCTCGCTGCCGGTCACCCAGATGGACGTGCTCGACGACCGCGGCACGCATTCCACGCACGGCTCCGAGGATGACGAGCTGGACATGCATACTCGGATCCGGAAGGTCGCCACCGTCGACCCGGACTCCGGCGGGCCTGCCTCGCGCGAGCGCAAGCGGCCACTGGACCCGTACGCCGGAGTGGCCCCCGCCCACGTTGCGCCGTCGGCTCAGCCGGTCGGGACGCCCGCGACCGCCTCCGCCGCTGAATCGGAGGGGGAGTCGACCATGCTGCGGCCGGCCGGGGCGGCGCTCGCGTCAGCCGGGTCGGCCGCGCCCCCCGAGGCGAACGAGCAGCGTCCCCCCGAGCAGCGGAAGACGCCGGCCTGGCCGTTCGTCACCCTCGCCGCCGTGCTGATCATCGTGCTCGGAGTGGGCGCCACCCTCGCGGTGCGGATGTTCGTGGTGGAGCCACCCGAAGCGGCCCCCACCTCCGACATCAATGTGGCCACGGGGGCCGCGGAGCCGCCCGGGCCGCCGCAGGACCCCACGGTCGAGATCATCGCTCCCGAGGAGGGCAGCGTCACCGGGCGCGCCCGGGTGGCCTGGGAGGCACCGGAGAACTTCCGCGAGGGCCAGCTCTTCAAGGTGCGGTGGAAGGACATGCCCAGCAACTACGAGCGCTATGCCGCCGCCCAGGAAGTCTTCGGGCGCACGTCGCACGTGGTCGAGATCCCGCCCGGACTCCCGGATCGCTGCGTCGAGGTGCAGACCGTCGACACCAACGGCCCGGCGAGCAAGTGGGTGGAGGCCTGTCTCGATGGGGGCTGACGGGTACGGTGCACTGATGGCCGGGGACCAGCGGGAACAGAATGCCGCGGTGGCGGACATGGGCGAGTGGACACGACGTGGCGAGCGCCGCGAGAGAGGGGATGAGTGACGATGGCGTCGACGATTTCGGTCGAGTTCTGCGGCGAATGGTTCCGGGTCGCCGAGGGCGAGGAGATGACGATCGGACGCGAGGCCGATCTCAGCGTCGACGACGAGAACCCGTTCCTCCATCGGCGCTTCCTCTCGATCGTCCAGGTCGAGTCCATGTGGTGGCTGGTCAATATCGGCTCGCGGCTGTCGGCCACGATCACGGATGGTTCCGGCTCCATGCAGGCGTGGCTCGCGCCCGGGGCCCGCATCCCGCTCGTCTTCGATGAGACCCGGGTCGTGTTCACCGCGGGCCCGACGACCTACGACCTCTCCATCCACGCCGAGTCCCCCGAGTTCGAGCGCACCGCCGGGCCCGACGACCCGGCGGGGGAGACGACCGTGGGCTCGGTGCAGCTCACTCCCAGTCAGAAGCTGCTGGTCCTCGCCCTGTCCGAGCCCATGCTCACTCGCGAGGGCTCCTCCGGGATGAGCTCCGTGCCGACGTCCGCGCAGGCGTCCAAGCGCCTCGGCTGGCAGCTGACGAAGTTCAACCGCAAGCTCGACAACGTCTGTGACAAGCTCGACCGGCTCGGCGTGCGCGGGCTGCGCGGTGGTCCGGGGAAGCTCGCGAGCAACCGTCGTGCGAGGCTGGTCGAGCACGCGGTGTTCTCCCGGCTCGTCACCACCGACGACCTGCCGCAGCTGGACCGGTCGCACGAGGTGGATGAGGACTAGCAACGACGGATCGGATCGCCCTCGAGGCTGATCCGGACGGCGGGCGAGGCGCCCGCCAGGGGGAGAGACACCTATGCGCATCAAACTCACTCTGCGCAGGCCCGAAGACCGGCTGACGGACCTCGAGGTGACGGCCGACGCCACGGCCACCGTGGCCGACGTGGCGCGCGCGCTGTATCTCGCGGACCCGCTGCGCAGCGAGGTCGAGGCTCCGGAAGGCCTCACGCTGCAGGTCCAGGATCCCGGCGCCGGCCCGGGCGCGAACGGCGTGCGGTCCCTGGACCGCGAGATCGATCTGATCCAGGCCGGCCTGCGCTCCGGCAGTGTGGTCTCCATCGCCCGCTCCTCGTCCGAGTACGCCACCCGCTCCGAGTCCCGCGGCGCGGCGGTCGCTCTCATGCGCGTGCTGTCCGGTCCGGAGGCAGGTCGGGAGTATCCGTTGCCCAGCGGCTCGAGCGTCGTCGGCCGCGAAGGCGACCTCGACATCCGCATCGCCGACCCCATGCTCTCGAAGCGCCACGCCCGCATCAACGTCGGCGACTCCATCGAGATCGTCGACCTGCACTCCTCCAACGGCGTGGTCATCGGCGGCGAGCAGGTCCAGCGCGCCGTGATCGGTCCGGCCGACACCGTCCTGATCGGCCAGACCACGTTCTCGGTGATCGCCCTGCACCGGCTGGGAGGAACCACCCCCAGCTCGCCGGTCGTCGAGTTCAACCGCTCCCCGCGCGTGGTGCCGCGGTTCCCCTATCGGCCGCTGAAGGCGCCCACGCCGCCCAAGGAACCGACCCCGCAGTTCTTCCCCATCTTCATGATGTTCGCCCCGATCCTCATGGGCGCCTTCATGTTCTCGCTGACTCGCAGCCCGTTCTCGCTGATGTTCGTGTTCATGATGCCGATGATGGCCACGGCCGGGTATCTGAACCGCAAGTTCCAGCAGAAGAAGCAGCTCGAACAGCAGATCAAGAACTTCGAGGACGGTCTGGCCTCCCTCAAACGCCGGGTCACGGCCGCGCAGGACCTCGAGCGGGCCGTGCGCCTGGTCGAAGCTCCGTCCGCGGCCGACACGGTCGATGCGGCCTTCCGGCTGGGGCGGCTGCTGTGGACCCACCGCCCCGAGCACAACGCCTTCGCCACGGTGCGCCTGGGCCTGGGGATCGCCGAGTCGCGGGTGGGCATCGAGATGCCGGGGGAGAACGACGCCATCCCCAAGTACTACGACATGCTCGATGACATGCACGAGGAGTACAAGATGATCGCCGGGGTGCCGATCGTCGCCGAGCTCCGCTACGCGGGCAACATCGGGGTGGCCGGCGGAGGGGACGAGGCCGACGGTGTGGCTCGCGGCCTGGTGACCCAGATGTTCTCCCTGCACTCGCCGGCGGAGATGGCGATCGCCGCGATCACCTCCCGCTCCAGCCGCGAGATGTGGCACTGGCTGAAGTGGCTGCCGCACACCTCGAGCCCGCATTCCCCGCTGCCCGGTGACCATCTGGCCGACACCCCCGGCCGCGGCACCTCGCTGCTCTCCCGCATCGAGGAGCTCATCGAACAGCGCGCCGGGGACGCTCCGGCGGCGCTGCGCACTCCGATGACCCCGGACATCACGCAGGACCCGCCCGTCCCGCCCGAGCCGGTCGCGCCGAACCTCGTGGTGATCATCGAGGACGACGCCCCGGTCGATCGCGCCCGCCTGGTGCGCATCGCCGAGCGCGGCCCGGATGTGGGCGTCCACGTGATCTGGAGCGCCTCCAACGTGGCGGCGCTGCCGGCCGCCTGCCGCACGTACGTCTCCGTGGAGGAGACCGTCGAGGGCGCGAGCGCCGGGCACGTCCGGGTGGGGGAGCGGTTCTACCCGGTCACCGTCGAGACGGTCTCGATCGAGGTGGCCTCGGGCGTGGCCCGGCACCTCTCCCCGGTGGTCGACGCCGGCGTGCCGATCGACGACGACTCCGACCTGCCGCGCTCCATCTCGTATCTCAAGCTCGGTGGGATGCAGATGGCCGAGGAGCCGAACTACATCATCGAGCGGTGGAAGGAGAACAACTCCCTGACCCCGCGTGACGGCTCCGAGCCGCAGCGGCGCAAGCACGACGCGAATCTGCGCGGACTCATCGGTCACAACGGCCAGGACGCCTTCCACCTCGATCTGCGCACCAACGGTCCCCACGCCCTCGTCGGCGGCACCACGGGTGCCGGCAAGTCGGAGTTCCTCCAGGCCTGGGTGCTGGGCATGGCCACGGCGCACAGCCCCGACCGCGTGACCTTCCTGTTCGTGGACTACAAGGGCGGCGCCGCCTTCGCCGACGCCATCGCCCTCCCGCACGCGGTGGGCCTGGTCACCGACCTCTCCCAGCACCTGGTCCGCCGCGCCCTGACCTCACTGCGCGCCGAGCTGCAGTATCGCGAGCACCTGCTGAACCGGAAGAAGGCCAAGGACCTGGTCTCCCTCGAACGCACCGGCGACCCGGAGACCCCGCCGAGCCTGATCATCATCGTCGACGAGTTCGCGGCGCTGGCCAAGGAGATCCCCGAGTTCGTCGACGGCGTCGTGGACGTCGCCGCCCGCGGCCGCTCCCTGGGCCTGCACCTGATCCTGGCGACCCAGCGCCCTGCCGGCGTCATCAAGGACAACCTGCGGGCCAACACCAACCTGCGCATCGCTCTGCGCATGGCCGACGAGGCCGACTCCAAGGACATCCTGGGGGACAAGATGGCCGCCCACTTCGATCCGAGCATCCCCGGCCGCGCCGCGGCCAAGACCGGCCCCGGGCGGATCGCGACGTTCCAGTCGGGGTATGCCGGTGGCTGGACCACCGACGAGCCCGAACGTGCCCGCATCGACATCGTGGAGAAGGATTTCGGCACCGGTGAGCAGTGGGACGTCCCCGCACCTCCCACCAAGGAGGTCACGGACCCCGGCCCCAACGACATCTCCCGCGTGGTCTCCACCATCATCGCCGCAGCGGAGACCGCCGGCGTCCCTGCTCCCCGCAAACCGTGGCTGTCCGAGCTCGCCGACGCCTACGACCTCTCCCGTCTGCCCAGCCGGCGCACCGACGAGGAGCTGCTGATGGGCGTCATGGACGTTCCCGAGGACCAGGCCCAGCCGACGGTCTCCTACTACCCGGACCGGGACGGCAACATGGCCATCTACGGCACCGGTGGCTCCGGCAAGTCGACCACGCTGCGCACCATCGCGATCTCGGCCGCCTCGACCGTGCGCGGCGGTCCGGTCCAGGTCTACGGGCTCGACTTCGGCGCCTCCGGCCTGACCATGCTCGAGGAGCTCCCGCACGTGGGCGCGATCGTCTCGGGCGACGACGAGGAGCGCGTCATCCGACTGCTGCGCACGTTGCGCGAGCTGATCGATGAGCGCGCCAAGGAGTTCGCGAAGGTCCGTGCCGGCTCGGTGTCCGAATATCGAGAGCTCGCCGGGAAGCCGGACACGCCCCGGATCCTGCTGCTGGTCGACGGCATGGCCGCCTTCCGGGAGGCCTACGACTACTCCAACCTCACCAAGTGGTTCACGGCCTTCGTGCAGATCGCGACGGACGGCCGGCAGGTGGGTGTGCACGTCATCGTCACCGGCGACCGCCCGAACGCCATCCCCACCTCCTTGGGCTCGTCCATCCAGCGCCGCCTGATCCACCGCATGGCCAGCGACGACGACTACGCCGGATTCGGTGAGCCGAAGGACGTGCTGGATGCCAACTCCCCTCCGGGGCGCGCCATCCTCGGGGGCCACGAGGTTCAGGTCGCCGTCCACGGCGGGGATGCCAACGTGGCCATCCAATCCCGGGAGGTCAGCAAGCTCGCGCAGGCCATGCGGCGCGCCGGCATGCCGGAGGCGCCCGAGATCCGGCGGCTGCCCGAGCGCGTCGAGTTCGCGGACCTGCGGCCCGTGGTCGAGGGCCGGCCCGTGCTGGGGCTGGCCGACGAGACGCTCTCGGAGATCACGTACGAGCCGCGCGGCGCCTTCATGGTCACTGGACCGATGGGCTCCGGGCGCACCACGGCGATGCTCACCATCGCGACCGGGCTGAAGGCGATGCCCTCTCCCATGCGGCTGGTCCGCTTCTCGTCCCGGCGCACCCCGCTGACGGGTCTGCCGGTGTGGGACGTGGAGGGCTCCGACCCGGACACCGTCAAGGAGCTCGCCGGGCAGCTGCGCGGGACGATCGAATCCGGAGCCGTGGGGGAGGGGCGCCTGGCCCTGTTCATCGACGGCGTCGCGGACTTCACCGGCACCGGCGTCGAGAAGGATCTCGATCAGCTGATCCGCGCGTGCACTCGGGAGGGCCAGTTCGTGGTCGGCGAGAACGAATCGGCGTCGTGGTCCCAGGCCTACGTGCTCGCCCAGCCGTTCAAGGCGGGCCGGCGCGGTCTGCTGCTGCAGCCGGGGGACATGGACGGCGACTCCCTGCTGGGAACGAGCTTGGGGCGGATCCGTCGTGCGGACTTCCCCGCCGGCCGCGGCTTCCTCGTCTACAGCGGTCGCGCGATGAAGCTGCAGGTCGCGCAGATCACCGCCTGATCCGGCGCCGTGCCGACGCGGAGTTATCCCCATGGGGACTCCTCCCCATGGTCCCTCCTGCGTCCTCGCTCTAGAGTGAGGACGTCGAACGACGGCAGGGGCCGGTGCACCGGATCGGGGGCGCAGGCGAGACTTCAGGAAGGGGAACCCGAACCGTGAACACCACGCAGGGTATGAATGTCGAAGAGGTCCGGCGGATGTCCAGCCAGCTGCGCGAGGCAGCTGAGGAGATCACGCGGATCGAACAGGATCTGACCTCCGGCCTCGAGAGCGTGGACTGGACCGGGCCCGACGCGGAGCGCTTCCGCGGTCAGTGGAGCGGGGAGATGGTTCCCGCACTGCAGCAGGTCATGAACTCGGTGAACGATCTGGGTGAGACCGCCGATCGCAACGCCTCCGAGCAGGAGGCGACCTCGTCGAGCTGATGAGGCGGCAGGTCCGAGAGGCGGCCGCGCACGAGGGCCCGAGCGGACGCGCCGCTCGGGCCCTCGTGCTTCCCTGATAGGTTGAGCGCCGTCACGGTGGGAGGAAACGGAGCATTTTCATGGCCAAGACAATCTCGTATCCGAGCGCGGACTTCCCCGGCCCGCCGCGGATCGCGATCGACGTGCCGGACGACTGGGAGACGCTGACGGTCCCCGGTGTGCAGCTCGCCGTCGCGCAGCCGCGCCTGGAGGGCCGGTTCCGGGCCAATGTCGTGGTCACCGTGCAGCGGTTCGGTCCGGACTTCACCCTGGAGGCGGCCAAGGCCGGACTCGACCAGCGCAAGGCCGCGCTGCCCGAGCTCGAGGAGCTCGGCACGGGGGAGATCGACGTGGACGGGACCGCCTGGATCGCCAGCGAGTACGGGTACACGCAACCAGGCCGGCCCACGGTGGTCCAGGCTGCCCGCTACGCCGTCATCGACCGTGGAGGCGTTGCCACCGATGTGCTCGAGGTGGTCGGCAGCTGCGGCGCCGAGAGCGCCGAGGACGAGATCGAAACAGTCCGCGCGATCCAGGATTCGGTACAGCTGGACCTCGACTGAGCAATGGGGCACCTGCCTCCTGGCCCCGGACCTGCGCGCCAGGCCCGGGGTCCTTCATGTGCACGGGGTGGTGCGGAGCGTGCGGGGTGCATGGTTCCCGCCCCGATGGCGCGCGTCGCGTGCGAGCCGTGGGTGCGCGCCGCGAGGGCGGTCGCCGGCCGGGAACGGGTGGGGAGTTCTCCCCATCGACGCTCCGTGGCGCGGGCCATAGAGTGAAGTCATCACCGAGGGGGAACGTCACGGAAGCGGCCACAGCGCCGCGGAGGCCGCCTCCTGGCTGATGTCCGAAGAATCGCACTATGAGGGGAACACCATGACCAAGAAGGGTATGGATCCGGAGGCCGTCGAGGCCATCGCCAACGACGTCGACGAGCTCGTCGAGAACTTCAAGTCCATCTACGACGGCCGTCTCGGCCACGTCACCGACCTCGACTGGACCGGTGAGGACCGCGACAAGTACATCTCCGAGTTCGAGAGCGTCGTCGGCCAGGCGAACACGGCGGCCATCCAGCGGCTCACCGAGCTCGCGAACCGCATGCGCACCAATGCGCAGCAGCAGCGCGAGGCCTCCAGCAACTGATCAGCGTCTGACCACAGAACTCACCGATCTCACTAAGGGGAAACACCATGGCTTTCAAGGGAATGAATCCGGACGAGGGTCGCGATACCGCGCAGCTGGTCGACGAGGCCGGCACCGTCGTCAACGACCTCACCGATACCCGCACCTCCGCGATCATGGGCGTTGCCTGGGTCGGCCCGGACTACGACTCCTTCACCGAGGACTGGAACGCGTTCCTCTCCGGACCGCTGGCCAACCTCTCCGACGCCTACAACCAGAAGGCGAAGGAGCTCACCCAGCACGCCGAGGAGCAGGACACCACCTCGAACCAGTGACTCCGTCCGGTGCCGTCCGCGGCCCGGTCCACTGCACGGCGGACGCCCCGTCTCCCGATCGGGAGACGGGGCGTCCGTCGTCGTCCCGCCTGCTCCGTCCACAGCCGCTGTTTCCTGCGATCTCGGCTCTGAGCTGGCAGAAGAATCGGTCGTGGAATTGGGGAGGGGCATGGGGAGTGCTCCCCATCGCGAAGCCCGGGGAGCCCGTCTAGAGTTGAGTCATCACCTGGAGGACAGGTGGCGGGACGCGGTTTCGGCTTCGACGGTCGGCTGCCCCGGGTGGAAAGACTCAGTCACGAGATGGAGGACATCATGGCGAAGAAGGGTATGAATCCGGAAGCTGTCGAGAAGATGGCTACCGAGATCACGCAGGCCGGAGATCAGGCGCAGCAGATATACACGCAGGTCCTGGGCCGCGTGACGGAGTTCGACTGGACCGGCGAGGACCGTGACAAGTACGTCTCCGCTTTCGAGGGCGACCTCGGCAACCTGGTCCAGCAGATCGTCCAGCAGTGCACCGAATTCTCGGAGCGCGCGACGAAGAACGCCACCGAGCAGCGCGAGGCGTCCGCCTGAGAACTGCTCTCGGGCACGCTTCATAGATTCTTTGTTCTGACGACGGAAAAGGGGTAGCACTATGGCTTTCAAGGGAATGGATCCGGAACAGGGCCGCGAGGTTGCGAATGCAATCCACGATGCCGGTGGGCAGGTCCTCGAGGCGATCGATACGGCCACGACGCTCGTGAACTCGGTGGAGTGGGTCGGTCCCGACTACGACGCGTACCGGGAGGAGTGGAACTCCTTCCTCTCCGGTCCGGTCAATCAGCTCGTCGAGGCGTTCAAAGCCAAGCAGGATGAGCTGAACAGGCACGCCGACGAGCAGGACACGACCTCGAACCAGAACTGATCCTGCATCCGCGGTTCGTCCGTTCTGCGCCGAAGGGTCCCGCTCTCCCACAGGGGGAGCGGGACCCTTCTCTGTCTGCTCGTGTGCTGTCTGCTCCTGCCGGCGCCCACTCGTCGACCCCCGGCACCGGCGGCACGGGCCACCCGGGCACGGGTCCGAGACACGCAGCGGCGCCTACGCCGGCCGACTGTGCCCCCGGAGGCGGTTCAGCGGAAGTTGACGAACTGGAGCGCGACGTCGAGGTCCTTGCCCTTGAGCATGGCGATGACCGACTGCAGGTCGTCGCGGCTCTTGGACGAGACCCGCAGCTCATCGCCCTCGATCCGTGCCTTGACGCTCTTGGGGCCCTCGTCCCGGATGAGCTTGGAGATCTTCTTGGCGTCCTCGGTGCTGATGCCCTCCTTCAGAGCCGCACTGAGCCGCACCTCCTTGCCGGACTGCTTGGGCTCGCCGACATCCAGCGCCTTCAGCGAGATGCCGCGACGGATGAGCTTGGTCTGGAGCACGTCGAGCACCGCGAGGACTCGCTCCTCCGCGTTCGCGCTCATCGCGATCTCGTCCCCGCTGAAGCTGATGGAGGCATCGGTGTTGCGGAAGTCGTAGCGCTGCCCGACCTCCTTGACGGCCTGGTTGACCGCGTTGTCGACCTCCTGGCGGTCGAGCTTGCTGACGATGTCGAACGATGAATCTGCCACGGTGAATCCTTCCTGGTGCGGCCGCCGTGAGGGCGGCCGGTCGATGTTCTCCGGTGCGACGGCCCGTGCACGAGGGGCGGGGCACGGCCGCGGAGTGTGCGGCTCCGAGCCTGCCGCACCCCTGCGGGGGAGCGCCGGAGGGCCCCTGTGACCATCTTCATGCACGCCAGAGCGCCTACGGGTTCGCACCGCCGAGCGTGCACCGGTATGCTGTTCCAGGTCCGCTTCGCTGATGGGACCTCCGGCCTCGGCCGGCGGGCACCGGAGGCGAGGTTCTCCGGCAGGTTACCCGAGCGGCCAAAGGGAGCTGACTGTAAATCAGCTGGCATTGCCTTCGTGGGTTCGAATCCCTCACCTGCCACTGCGGAAGGTCCTTGTGACCCGAAGCACCGGGGCTTCCCGACGAATTGCCGTCACGGCGAGGAGTTGGGTAGAGTCCTCCGGGTTGCCCTGATAGCTCAGTCGGTAGAGCATCTCCATGGTAAGGAGAAGGTCAAGGGTTCGATTCCCTTTCAGGGCTCTGATGGATGCGGCGGCCCGTTCTCGTTCGAGATCGGGCCGTTTCATCGGTCAGGCCGGGGTAGCTCAGACGGTCAGAGCGCACGACTCATAATCGTGAGGTCGCGGGTTCGATCCCCGCCCTCGGTACCACGCCGGTCCATACCGGAGTGCATGATCCACATCCCCCAGTACGGGGACCCACGAGGCGCGCCGCGGGGCGCGTCACCCGGACGGAAAGAGGCGAACCGTGGCGAGCAAGACCTCTGACGTGCGTCCCAAGATCACCATGGCATGTGTTGATTGCAAGGCGCGCAACTACATCACCAAGAAGAACCGTCGCAACACGCCGGATCGGCTGGAGCTCTCGAAGTTCTGCCCGACCTGCGGCAAGCAGACGGCTCACCGCGAGACCCGCTGAGCGGGACGAGCACTTCACCAAAGGCCACACGGGCATTGTCCCGGGTGGCCTTTCGTGCGTCTGAGTCAGTCTGCGGTGAGTCTGCTCCGGGCCGGCGACGATGAGATCATCGGATCCGACAGCATCCGTCGGCCGCCCAGGCCGAGCCCTCCTCGGGAGATGACATGACGACGACCCCCGATCCCGCCTTCGCGGGCCGCAGCTACCCGCCGGGGCCGGTGCACACCGTCTCGGCCGCGAAGATCGCCGAGTTCGCTCGTGCCACCGGCGCGACCTCTGCCCTGCACACCGACGCCGAGGCGGCCCGCGCGGCCGGTCACGCCGACGTGATCGCCCCGCCCACGTTCCTGGTCTCCCTCGCCCAGGCCACCGAGGCGCAGTACATCCAGGACCCGGCTGCCGGCATCGACTTCTCCCGTGTGGTCCACGGCGAGGAGTCCTTCACGCTGCACCGTCCCGTCGTCGCCGGCGACCGTCTGGTGCTCACTCTGACCGTGGAGTCGGTGCGCGCCGCCGGCGGGCATTCCATGGTCACGACGCGCGTGGACATGGCCGATGAGGACGGAGCCGACGTGGCCGCCGTGCGCAGCATGATCGTGGTCCGCGGGGACTGACCGCGGCGCGACGCCCCGGCACCCCGACCCGACGCCCGTCACACCCGGCCGTCCCGGCGCACCCCGCGCGCCGGCGCACCGGCCCCGGAACCCAGGAGCAGACATGACTGCAACTCCCGCCTCCCCCCTCACCCCCGCCGACCTCGCCGTCGGGCAGGAGCTCGCGCGCACGCAGCACGAGATCACCCGCGACACCCTCGTGCGCTACGCCGGGGCCTCCGGGGACTTCAACCCCATCCACTACAACGACGCGGTGGCCGCCGCCGCCGGCCTGCCGGATGTCATCGCCCACGGCATGCTCACCATGGGCACCGCCATCACCGGGCTGGTCGACGCCCTCGGCGATCCCACGGCCGTGCGTGAGTACTCGGTGCGCTTCACCAACCCCATCCCGGTGCCCGCCACCGGATCGGTGACGCTCGAGGTCGTCGCCGTGGTCGGCGCGGTCGACGAGAGCGCCGGCACCGCGCGGGTGGATCTGACCGCCCAGGTCGAGGGCACCAAGGTCCTCGGCCGGGCCCGCGCCACCGTCGCTCTCGCGCCCGCCGCCACGGAACCTGCCTCCGCATGAGGCTCTCCGATCTCACCACCCTCCGCATCGGCGGGCGGATCCGCACTCTGGTCGAGGCCCGCACCGCCGACGAGGTGATCGAGGCGGTCCGCGCCGCTGACGAGGCCGGCCAGCAGCTCCTGGTCCTGGGCGGCGGCTCGAACCTGGTCGCCTCCGACGAGCCGTTCGACGGCACCGTGGTGCTGCTGCGCGACCCCCAGGAGCCCCCGCTGCTGGACGCGGCCTGCGAGATCCCGGCCTCGGGGGAGCCCGACGGGGTGGCCGTGGACCCCGCCGAGCTCACGCCGCTGGATCCCAGCTGCGGGGGAGTCATCGCGGAGCACTTCGCCGGGGTGCGCTGGGATCGTGCCGTCCAGTACGCGATCGCGCGCGAGATGGTCGGCATCGAATCCCTCTCCGGCATCCCGGGCACCGTCGGCGCCACCCCCATCCAGAACGTCGGCGCCTACGGGCAGGAGGTCGCCTCGACGATCTCCCGGGTGCGCACCTGGGACCGCGAGCAGAACGCGGTGCACACGTTCTTCGCGGCGGACTGCGACTTCTCCTACCGCGACAGCGTCTTCAAGCGCACCCGATATGCCGGCCCGGTCCCGTCGGCCACCGGACGCTACGTCGTGCTCTCGGTGACGTTCCAGCACACCGTCGGCCGCCTCTCCGCCCCGATCCGCTACGCCCAGCTCGCCGAGACGCTCGGCGTGCAGGTGGGGGAGCGGGCGCCCATGCACGAGGTGCGCGAGGCCGTCCTGCGCATCCGCGGCGCCAAGGGGATGGTGCTGGACGCGGAGGATCACGACACCTGGAGCGCCGGCAGCTTCTTCACCAACCCGATCCTCGACGTCGCTCAGGCCGACCTGCTTCCCGAGGACGCTCCGCGCTTCGCCGCGGGCCAGGGGCGCATCAAGACCAGCGCGGCCTGGCTGATCAGCCATGCGGGCATCGAGCGGGGGCATGCCGTGGGGGAGCGCGCCGCCGTCTCCACGAAGCACTCGCTCGCCCTGACCAACCGCGGCGGCGCCACCAGCGACGACGTGGTCGAGCTCGCCCGGGACGTCCAGGGCCGGGTCCGGGACGCGTTCGGGATCCACCTGGTGCCGGAGCCGGTGCGCCTGGGCGTCGACCTCTGACCCGTTCCCGGCTGCCCGGGACCGGCGCACAATGGAGAGCATGACAGCTGCGATCCATTCCCTCGGCGCCCTGATCCGCACCTGGCGCGAGCGCCTGTCTCCTGCGGCCGCCGGGATCGCCTCGAGCGGGGCGCGACGCACGGCGGGGCTGCGCCGCGAGGAGCTCGCACTACTGGCCGGGGTGAGCGTCGACTACCTCACCCGCCTCGAACAGGGACGCGCCTCGGCGCCCTCGGGACAGGTCGTTGACTCCCTCGCGCGGGCCCTGCAGCTGGACGAGGACGAGACCGCGGTGCTGTTCCGCAGTGCGAACCTGCTGCCGCCGGGCGGGGGCCGGATGGACGAGCGCGTTCCCCCGGGCATCGAGCGGATGATCGAACGGATGGCGGATCTTCCGCTGGCCGCCTTCGCGGCCGACTGGACCATGCTGCGCTCGACCCCCGCGTGGACAGCACTGTTCGCCGGTGTGATGGAGGCCGACGCAGAGCCTCTGAACCTCGCTGTGGCCACGTTCCTCGGGCGCGGAGGCGGCCCGACCCCGGCCCGGCACGAGGACCACGAGGCGCTGGAGGAGGCTCTGGTGGCGGACCTGCGCCGCTCCGCCGCCGAGTACGGGGAGGATCCGCGCTTCACCACTGTCGTGAAGCGCCTGCGGGACGGCAGCGAGCGTTTCCGGCGGCTGTGGGACGACGGCCGGGCCACCGCGCACCGCAGCATGCGCAAACGACTGGTCCACGACGTGATCGGTCAGGTCGATCTGGACTGTGACGTCCTGAGCGCCCCGGGCTCGGACGTGAAGCTGATCGTCTACTCCGCGGCCCCGGGCAGCGAGGACGCCGAGGCACTGGCCCGGCTCAGCACGACGGCGGGCGGCGCCGGAGCCGTCACGCCTCTGGTCGCCGCCCGCTGACGCCCCGTGCTCGGAGCCCCAGGGCCTCAGTGCCCCGCCGGTGCCTGCTCCACCTCCTCCAGGGTGGCCATGTCCTCGGCGTCGAGGGCGATGCTCCCCACGGCGAGGTTCTCCTCCAGGTGAGTGACGGAGCTGGTGCCGGGGATCAGGAGCATGTTCTCGTACGAGGCCAGCAGCCACGCGAGCGCCACCTGCGCCGGCCTCGCCCCGTACGTGGCGGCGACGGCGGCGAGACGCGGTTCCGCGGCGATCTTCGCCGGCCCGCCCGTGAATGCCGAGCCCAGCGGGAAGTACGGCACGAAGGCGAGATCCAGCTCCCGGGCGGCCTCGAGGCTGTCCTGGCCGGAGCGGTCCAGGATCGAGTACGGGTTCTGCACCGAGACGACCCCGGCGATCTCCACCGCGCGCCGCACGACCTCGGCGCCGACGCTGGAGATCCCGATCTGCGCGATCGTGCCCTGGTCCCGCAGGCGCACCAGAACCTCCAGCTGGTCCTCGAGAGCGGGCTGGTCGAGCTCCGGGGCGTCGAGGTCGAACCGTCGGAGGTTGACCATGTCCATCCGATCGACCCGCAGGCTGCGCAGGTTCTGCTCGACCTGCTCGACGAGCTGCTCCGGCCGGCCGGCGGGCAGCCAGGCGCCCTGCTCGTCCCGCTCGGCACCGATCTTGGTGACCAGGCGCAGGTGGCCGGGGTAGGGGTGCAGCGCCTCGCGGATCAGGTCGTTGACGACGTCGGGCCCGTAGAACTGGGCGGTGTCGAGATGGTCCACGCCGAGCTCGACGGCTCGCCGCAGCACGGCGCGCGAGCGGTCCGGGTCCGCGGGCAGTCCGAACACGCCGGGGCCGGCGAGCTGCATGGCGCCGAAGCCGATGCGGGAGACGGGGAGGGTGCCGAGGTGGCCTGTGGTGGTCAGGTGCGGTGTTGTCATGACCACGATCCTTCGCCGGGGGCGGCGCGCGGACCAGGACCTGCTGTTCCGGGGGACCAGCAGGGCCACCCGGTCGCCCATCCTCGCCCGCGGCGGGCGCCCGCTCCCCGGGCGTGGCGTCGGGTATCGGCCCCAGCTCTTAGGATGGGGGCGCGGTCGCCGTGCCGCCCGACCCCGACCTTGCAGGAGGCCCTGTGAACGCCCTCGACCAGTCCCTCGCCGAGCTCGACCCGGACATCGCCCAGGTGCTCGATCGCGAGCTCGGCCGTCAGCAGCGCACGCTCGAGATGATCGCCAGCGAGAACTTCGTGCCGCGGGCGGTGCTGCAGGCCCAGGGCTCGGTGCTGACCAACAAGTACGCCGAGGGGTACCCGGGCCGGCGCTACTACGGCGGCTGCGAAGAGGTCGACGTCGCCGAGCAGATCGCGATCGAGAGGGCGAAGGCGCTCTTCGGCGCCGAGCACGCCAACGTCCAGCCCCACTCGGGTGCCACCGCCAACGCGGCGGTCATGCATGCTCTCGCCCGGCCGGGCGACAAGCTGATGGGGCTCTCCCTCGCCCACGGCGGCCACCTCACCCACGGGATGAAGATCAACTTCTCCGGTCGCCTCTACGACATCGTCGCCTACGAGGTGGATCCAACCACCGGGCGCATCGACATGGACCGGGTCCGTGAGCTCGCCCTCGCCGAGCAGCCCAAGGTGATCGTCGCCGGCTGGTCCGCCTACCCGCGCCAGCTGGACTTCGCCGCCTTCCGCTCGATCGCGGACGAGGTCGGCGCGGCGCTGTGGGTCGATATGGCCCACTTCGCCGGGCTGGTCGCCGCGGGGCTGCATCCCAGCCCCGTGCCCTACGCCGACGTCGTCTCGACCACGATCCACAAGACCATCGGCGGGCCCCGCTCCGGCATGATCCTGTCCACCGAGCAGTGGGCCAAGAAGATCGACTCCGCCGTGTTCCCCGGCCAGCAGGGCGGGCCGCTCATGCACGTCATCGCCGCGAAGGCGGTCGCGCTGAAGGTCGCCGCCTCCGACGAGTTCGTCGATCGCCAGCGCCGCACCCTGGAGGGGGCGCGGCTGATCGCCGACCGCCTCCAGGCCGCCGATACCCGCGAATCCGGCGTCAACGTGCTCTCCGGCGGCACCGACGTGCATCTCGTGCTCGTCGACCTGACCCGGAGCGAGCTCGACGGTCAGCAGGCGGAGGACCGCCTCCACGAAGTCGGCATCACCGTCAACCGCAACGCCGTGCCCAACGACCCGCGCCCGCCGCGGGTGACCTCCGGCCTGCGCATCGGCACCCCGGCCCTGGCCACCCGAGGGTTCGGCGCCGAGGAGTTCTCGGAGGTCGCCGACGTCATCGCCCTGGCGCTGACCGGCGGCGCGGACATCGACTCCCTGCGCCGGCGCACCGGCGCTCTGGCCGACGCGAAGCCGCTGTACGCCGATCTCCAGCAGTACTGATCATCATCCCGCGAGAGAACCGACCAAGGAGCTCCCTATGACGGCGCAGACCCTCGACGGCAAAGCCACAGCGACGGCGATCAAGGAGGAGCTCACAGGCCGCGTGGCGCGGCTCGTCGAGGCCGGGCATCAGCGACCCGGCCTGGCCACGGTCCTGGTGGGCGATGACCCGGGCAGCGCCGCCTACGTGCGCGGCAAGCACCGCGACAGCGAGCAGATCGGCCTGCACTCGATCCAGAAGCAGCTGCCCGCCGACGCCACCCAGGCCGAGGTGGAGGCGATCGTCGACGAGCTCAACGAGGACCCGGCCTGCACGGGGTACATCGTCCAGCTCCCCCTGCCGGAGCAGATCGACACCGACGCGATCCTCGAGCGGATCGATCCTGCCAAGGACGCCGACGGTCTGCATCCCATGAACCTCGGCCGCCTGGTGCTGAACGCCTACACCCCGATCCACACCCCGCTGCCCTGCACCCCGCGGGCCGTCATCGAGCTCGTCGAGCACTACGGCATCGATCTGCGCGGCAAGGACGTGGTCGTCGTCGGCCGCGGCGTCACCGTCGGCCGCTCGATCGGCGCGCTGCTGACCCGCCGCCAGTACAACGCGACCGTGACCCTGTGCCACACCGGCACCCAGGATCTCTCCGCTCACCTGCAGCGGGCCGACGTGATCGTCGCCGCCGCCGGTTCCGCCCATCTCGTCGGCCCCGAGGACATCAAGCACGATGCCGTGGTGCTCGACGTCGGCGTCTCGAGGCGCGAGGACCCGGCAGGTGGGAAGGCGAAGCTGGTCGGCGACGTCGACCCGGCCGCGGCCGAGGTCGCCGGCTGGCTCAGCCCCAATCCCGGCGGCGTCGGCCCCATGACCCGTGCGCTGCTGCTGAAGAACGTCGTCGAGGCGGCTGAGCGAGCCGCCGGGATCGAGGAGACCGCATGAGCCTGACCATTGCCACCGTCAACGTCAACGGTCTGCGCGCCGCGGCGCGCAAGGGCATGACGGACTGGCTGGCCGCCACCACGGCCGACGTCATCACCCTGCAGGAGGTGCGCGCTCCCGGCGAGCTGCTGGCAGGCCTGGTGGGGGAGGACTGGAGCGTGATCGGGGAGGCCTCGGAGCTCAAGGGCCGCGCCGGCGTCGCCATCGCAGCTCGCACCTCGTTGTCGACGATCGATCTCGAGGCCGTCCGTCCGGGCCTGCCCGGGCTCACCGAGCCGACGCACACGGGGCGCTGGCTCGAGGCCGACCTCGAGGACCCCCTGGGCGACGGCAAGGACCTCACGGTCATCTCCTGCTACATGCACTCGGGCAACGTCGAAAAACCGCAGACGATGACCGACAAGTACGCCTTCCTCGACGTGATGATGGAGCGCCTGGCCGCGCTGCGGGCCGACGGCCGCCACATCGTGCTCACCGGGGACATCAACATCGCCCACACCGAGTGGGACATCAAGAACTGGAAGGGCAATCTCAAGTCCGCCGGGTTCCTGCCCGAGGAGCGCGCCTACCTCGACCGGCTCACCACGGAGCTGGACTGGGTCGATGTGCACCGCCGGGTCCACGGCGATGGCCCGGGGCCGTACACCTGGTGGTCGCAGCGCGGGAAGGCGTTCGACAACGACGCCGGCTGGAGGATCGACTACCAGCTGGCCACGCCCGAGCTCGCCGCGCGCGCCGCCTCCGCGCAGGTCGACCGCGCTCCGAGCTACGACACCCGCTGGAGCGACCACGCGCCCTTGGTGATCTCCTACTCCTGAGTCCGCCCCTGACGGCCGAAAAGCGCCCCACCCGGAGATCTCCCCCGGTGGGGCGCTTCGGCGTGGCGCGGCGAGGCCGCCGCGGAGGCGACCGGGAGCCGACGGCTCAGACGCGACCGCGGATCACGGCCTGCTTCACCTCGGCGATCGCCTTGGTCACCTGGATGCCGCGCGGGCACGCCTCCGAGCAGTTGAAGGTGGTGCGGCAGCGCCACACGCCCTCCTTGGAGTTGAGGATCTCCAGGCGCTGCTCGCCGGCGTCGTCGCGGGAGTCGAAGATGAACCGGTGGGCGTTGACGATCGCGGCCGGGCCGAAGTACTGCCCGTCCGTCCAGAACACCGGGCACGAGGACGTGCACGCCGCGCACAGGATGCACTTGGTGGTGTCGTCGAAGCGCTCCCGCTGCTCGGCGGACTGCAGCCGCTCGCGGCTGGGCTCCTGGCCACCGGCGACCAGGAACGGCATGACCTCCTTGTAGGAGTCGAAGAACGGCTCCATGTCCACGATGAGGTCCTTCTCCACCGGCAGCCCCTTGATGGGCTCGACGGTGACGGGCTTGTTCAGATCGAGGTCCTTCAGCAGCGTCTTGCACGCCAGGCGGTTGCGGCCGTTGATCCGCATCGCGTCGGACCCGCACACACCATGCGCGCAGGAACGGCGGAAGCTCAGCGAGCCGTCCACATGCCACTTGATCTCGTGCAGGGCGTCCAGGACGCGGTCCGTGCCCTGCATGGTGACGGTGAAGTTCTCCCAGTGCTCGCCCTTGTCGTCCTCCGGGGTGTAGCGCGCGATGCGCAGGGTCACCTCGAACGTCGGGATCTCCTCGGCCTGAGGCTTCTCGGCGACAGCAGTCATCAGAACGTGCGCTCCTTCGGCTCGTAACGGGTGATCACGACGGGTTTGGTGCCCAGGCGCACCGTGCTGCCCTCGGACCCCTCCTCACCCGGCAGGGTGCGGTAGGCCATCGTGTGCTCGAGGAAGTTGACGTCGTCGCGGGTGTCGTGGTCCTCGCGGAAGTGGCCCCCGCGGGACTCCTTGCGGTGCAGGGCGCCCAGGGCCACGACCTCCGCGAGATCCAGCAGGTACCCCAGCTCGACGGCTTCCATGAGGTCCAGGTTGTAGCGCTTGCCCTTGTCCTGGATGGCCACGGTCTCGTAGCGCTTCTTCAGGGCGGCGATGTCCGCGAGAGCCTTCCGGCAGGTCTCATCGGTGCGGAAGACCTGGACATTGGCGTCCATGGTCTCCTGCAGCTCCCGGCGGATGTCGGCGACGCGGTCCTCCGTGGCCGGCCGGTCGCGCAGCCGCTGGATCAGCTCGAGGGTCGGCGCCTCGGCGTCCGGCGCCAGCTCCGGGAGGTCCACGGTGCCGGCGTGCTCCGCGGCGGCGATGCCGGCACGGCGGCCGAAGACGATGATGTCCAGCAGCGAGTTGGTGCCCAGGCGGTTGCCGCCGTGGACGGAGACGCAGGCCGTCTCGCCCGCGGCGTACAGCCCGGGGACCACGTCGGTCGCGTTGCGCAGCACCTCGCCGCGGATGTTCGTGGGGATCCCGCCCATGCCGTAGTGCGCGGTGGGGAAGACCGGCACCGGATCCGTGTACGGCTCCACCCCCAGGTAGGTGCGGGCGAACTCGGTGATGTCGGGGAGCTTCGCGTCGATGTGCGAGGGCTCGAGGTGGGTGAGGTCGAGGTAGACGTAGTCCTTGTTGGGGCCGGCGCCGCGGCCCTCGCGCACCTCGTTGGCCATCGCCCGTGCCACCACGTCGCGCGGGGCGAGGTCCTTCAGCGTCGGGGCGTAGCGCTCCATGAAGCGCTCCATCTCGCTGTTGCGCAGGATGCCGCCCTCGCCGCGGGCGGCCTCGGAGAGCAGGATGCCCAGGCCCGCCAGACCCGTCGGGTGGAACTGGAAGAACTCCATGTCCTCCAGCGGGATGCCGCGGCGCAGGGCCATCGCGGGCCCGTCGCCGGTGAGCGTGTGGGCGTTCGAGGTCGTCTTGAAGACCTTGCCGAAGCCGCCGGAGGCGAACACGACCGACTTGGCGCGGAAGACGTGGACCTCGCCGGTGGCCAGCTCGTAGGTGACCACGCCGGAGGCGCGCACGCCCTCGTCGGTGCGGGGGTCGCCCGTCATCAGCACGTCCAGGACGTAGTACTCGTTGAAGAACTCCACCTGCTGCTTCACGCAGTTCTGGTAGAGGGTCTGGAGGATCATGTGGCCGGTGCGGTCCGCGGCGTAGCAGGAGCGGCGCACCGGGGCCTCGCCGTGCTCGCGGGTGTGGCCGCCGAAGCGGCGCTGGTCGATCTTCCCCTCGGGGGTGCGGTTGAACGGCAGCCCCATCTTCTCCAGGTCCAGCACCGCGTCGATGGCCTCCTTGGCCATGACCTCGGCGGCGTCCTGGTCGACGAGGTAGTCCCCACCCTTGACGGTGTCGTAGGTGTGCCACTCCCAGTTGTCCTCCTCGACGTTGGCGAGGGCGGCGCACATGCCGCCCTGGGCCGCGCCGGTGTGGGAACGCGTGGGGTAGAGCTTGGTGACGACGGCGGTGCGGGCGCTCTTGGAGGCTTCCAGGGCGGCGCGCATGCCGGCGCCGCCGGCACCGACGATCACCACGTCGTAGTTATGGGTCTGCATGTCGGGTGACTGCTCCGTTTCGGGGTCGACCGGGTGGGACGTTCTGTGACGGGGGCGGCGAACGAGAGGGGCGGCGCGGCCGGGGGCCGGTCAGCTGCCGGCGGGCGCGGGCTCAGCCCTCGCAGATGGCGGGCAGCAGGCTCGGCTCGGCACCGGCGGGGCACGGATCGAAGGTGAAGATCACCAGCGTGCCCAGGATCAGCGTGACGACGACCGCGAAGTACAGCAGCCCCTTCAGGGTCAGCCGCAGCGTCGAGCTGCGCGCGTAGTCGCTGATGATGGTGCGCACGCCGTTGCCGCCGTGGAGCAGGCCCAGCCACAGCATCAGCAGGTCCCAGACCTGCCAGAACGGGTTGGTCCACTTGCCGGCGACGAACGCGAAGTCGATGCCCTTGACGCCGAGACCGAGCCAGAGGTTCACGAACAGGTGGCCGAAGATGAGGATGACCAGCAGCACGCCGGAGACGCGCATGAACAGCCACCACATCATCTCGGAGTTGATGCCGCGCTGACCGGTGCGCTGGTAGCGGGTGCTGGGATCCGGGATGGCGGTCGCGGAGGACGCGGGAGGAGTGGTCATGATCAGCCTCCGAACATGTGCATGAGGTGACGGGGGACGAAGCCGGCCATGAGCACGACCCAGAGGACCACGACGGCCCAGAACATGCCGCGCTGGTGAGCGGTGCCCTTCGCCCAGAAGTCCACGAGGATGATCCGCAGACCGTTGAGCGCGTGGAAGACGATCGCGCCGACCAGCCCCACCTCGCCGAGGCCGAACACGACGGTCTTGTAGTGACCGATCACCTCGTTGTACGCCTCGGGGGACACCCTGACCAGGGCGGTGTCCAGGACGTGCACGAGCAGGAACAGGAAGATGAGCATTCCCGAGATGCGGTGTGCGACCCAGGACCACATGCCCTCGCGACCGCGATAGAGCGTCCCGGATTGGGCGGATGCCACGGAGATCCTCCAGAAGCGTCGGACGGCGCCGGGAGGCGGGATGCATGGCCGCGGAGGTGCGGCGCGTGGGCGGCGGGGAACGGATCCCGGGCCGCCTGCGCGGAGTTCGGTGCGCCCGCGAGGGCGACCGTTTCACGACACGGCGACATCATCATCGCCCCCGACAGGGGCGTAGCCAGCCTAGCACTATGACGTGCACTTTCTGTGCACCGCAGGGGTGTCCGACGGCGTCGCGGGCCGCTCGCCCGGGCGCGATGCGGACCGCTATACGCTGGCCGTATGTGCCAGGTTCCCTTCGTTCCCGTGGTCCCGGCCGGCGGAGCCGGAACGCGACTGTGGCCGCTCTCACGTCACGCGCGCCCCAAGTTCCTGCTCGACCTGACCGGCAGCGGCGACTCGCTGCTGCAGCAGACCCTGCGGCGGCTCGCGCCGCTGGCCGATCGCGCCCCGATCGTCGTGACCGGGGCGGACCACGCGACCCAGGTGGCGCGCCAGATCGAGCAGCTCGGGCGGAGCGCGCCGGCCGCGGGCGGCGCGCGCGTGGTCGCCGAACCCGATCCGCGGAACTCCATGCCCGCGATCGCCCTGGCGGCGGCGCTCGTGGAGCGGGAGCAGCCCGATGCCGTGCTCGGCTCCTTCGCCGCGGATCACCTCATCACCGACCAGGACGCCTTCGCCCGCACGGTCGCCGCCGCGTGCCGCGCCGCCGAGCTCGGGTACCTGGTCACCCTCGGCATCGAGCCCACCCGCCCGGCGACCGGGTTCGGGTACATCGAGCAGGGGCCGGCGACCGACCCCGCCCTGCAGGCGGCCGGAGCGCACCCGGTCTCCCGCTTCGTGGAGAAGCCCGACGGGGCCCGGGCCGAGCAGTTCCTGGCCGCCGGCGGCTTCTTCTGGAACGCCGGCATGTTCGTCGTGCGTGCCCGGGTGCTGCTGGACGAGCTGGCCGCGCAGATCCCCGGTCTCGCCCGCGGTGCCCGGGAGATCGCCGCCGCCGACGGGACGGGGGAGTTCGACGAGGTCCTCGCCGGCGTGTGGCCCCGCATGACCAGCATCGCGATCGACCACGCCCTGGCCGAGCCGCTCGCGGCCGCCGGGAAGGTCGCCGTGGTCCCGGCACCGTTCGACTGGGACGACGTCGGCGACTTCGCGGCCCTGGCCCGGCAGCTGCGTCACGACGGACCCGGGGAGGGCCCGGCCGGGGAGGAAGACCCGGCCGGCGACGCCTCCGATGTCCGGGTGCTGGGAGGAGCGAGCGTGGACGCGATCTCCTCCACGGCGACCGTGTACGGTTCGACAGATCGCCACATCGCCTTGGTCGGGCTCAAGGGCGTCAGCATCGTCGACACCGAGGATGCTCTGCTGGTGCTCGCGGACGAGCAGGCCCAGTCCGTCGCGCAGCTCGTGGGCCGGCTCGGCGAGAACGGCTTCGGGCACCTGCGGTGAGGCAGCGGTGACAGAACAGGGGAGTACAGGTGGAGCAGTCTGAACAGGCGGCGGGCACGGCCCGGCAGTCCTCGGTGCTGGGCCCGGACGGACTCATCGCCCGGACGATCCAGGAGCACGCCGACGACCTGCGCGACGTGCGCCGGCATCTCCACCGCCACCCCGAGCTGTCCCACCAGGAGTACGGGACCACCGATGTCGTCGTCCGGCGGCTGTCGGACCTGGGGCTGAGCCCGCAGCGCATGCGCGGCACCGGCGCGATCTGCGACATCCCCGGCAGCGATCCCGATCTCCCGCTGGTCGCGCTGCGCGCGGACATGGACGCCCTGGGCATCCCGGAGCTGTCCACCGTCTCCTACCGCTCCACCGTCGAGGGCGTCTCCCACGCCTGCGGCCACGACGTCCATGTCAGCGCCGTCCTCGGCGCCGCCACCGCCCTGGTGCGGGTCGCCGAGGCGGGCGCTCTGCGCCGCGGGGTGCGGCTGATCTTCCAGCCCTCGGAGGAGCGCCATCCCTGCGGAGCGCTCGAGCTGATCGGTCAGGGCGTCCTGGAGGGGGTCGACTCGATCTTCGCGCTGCACTGCGACCCCGGGGTCGACGTCGGCCACATCGGCCTGAAGCCCGGCCCGATCACCTCGGCCACCGATCCGGTCACGATCCACGTGCGCGGCGCCGGCGGCCACACCTCCCGGCCGCACCTCACCCAGGATCTGGTCTACGCGCTCGGCTCGATCGCCACCCAGCTGCCGGCCGCTCTGACCCGCCGCATGGATCCCCGCTCGGGGGTGAACCTCACCTGGGGCAGCATCCACGCCGGCTCCGCCTTCAACGCGATCCCCAGCCACGGCACCCTCGAGGGGACGCTGCGCTGCCTGGACCACGACGCCTGGGACCGGGCCGAGGAGCTGCTGGAGACGGTGCTCGCCGACCTGGTGCGACCCTGGGGCGTCGAGGCGCGCGTGACCCATGACCGCGGCGTGCCGCCGGTCTCCAACTCGGCCTCCAGCGTGATGGTGCTCGGCGCGGCCGTGGCCGACGTGCTGGGCCGCGAGAACCTCGATCCCACCGCCCAGTCCCTGGGCGGGGAGGACTTCGCCTGGTACCTCGAGAAGGTCCCGGGGGCGCTCGCCCGGCTGGGCACGCGGACCCCCGGCGGGCGCACCTATGACCTCCACATGGGCGACCTGATGATCGACGAGCGCGCCATCGGCATCGGTGCCTCCGTGCTCGCCGGCGCGTGCGTGCGGCGGGACCTCGTCGGCGGGCCCTGACCCGCGGCCAGGCCGGAGAGTTTCCCGCCGATTCACCTCGAGGTCATACCGGCGTCATCCGCGTCGATTTCATAACGGTTGATGCACGGACCCCGCCCGGACCGCCCGCGCGGTCACGGCACGGCTAGGGTCCGAACCGGACCGAGACAGCGCTGTCGCCCGAGACCCGTGCCGGACCTGCCCGGCCCGACCCTGCATCCCCACCGGAGGAATCCATGAAGAGCATCACGCGTGCGCTCGCCCTGACCGGCGCCGGCGTCCTGACCCTCGCCGCGTGCGGCACCGCGCCCGAGGAGAGCGCCGGTGGCAGCGGCGGCAGCGACGGCGGAGGGGCCGCCAGCGACTACAAGGCCTGCATGGTCTCCGACTCCGGCGGCTGGGACGACAAGTCGTTCAACGAGTCCAGCTACAACGGCCTGCTGGCGGCCGAGGAGGACCTCGGCATCGAGAAGGCGACCGCGGAGTCGACCAGCGATGCGGACTTCGTGCCCAACATCAACAACATGGTCACCGAGGGCTGCGACCTCATCATCACGGTCGGGTTCCTGCTGGCCCCGGCCACCGGCGCCGCCGCCCAGGAGCACGAGGACATCAACTTCGCCACCGTCGACTCCACCGCCCAGGACGCCGACGGCAACCCGATCGAGCTGGAGAACGTCAAGCCGCTCGAGTTCAACACCGCCGAGGCCGCGTTCCTGGCCGGCTACCTCGCCGCCGGCACCACCGAGACCGGCAAGGTCGCCACCTACGGCGGCGTGGACCTGCCGACGGTCACCATCTTCATGGACGGCTTCGTCGACGGGGTCGCCCACTACAACGAGACCCACGACGCCGAGGTCGAGGCGCTGGGCTGGAACAAGGAGACCCAGGAGGGCTCCATCGTGGGCACCTTCGAGGACCAGTCCAAGGGCAAGGCCGTCTCCGACGAGTTCTACAGCGCCGGGGCGGACATCATCATGCCGGTCGCCGGGCCCGTGGGCGCCGGCACCCTCGCCTCCGCCAAGGAGGGTGAGGGCCGCATGGTGATCTGGGTCGACAGCGACGGCTACGAGACCAACTCCTCCGATCCCGAGGCCCAGTCGCGCATCCTCACCTCGGTCATGAAGGAGATGACCACCGCGACCGAGGACGTCATCACCGGCGCCGCCGAGGGGAGCTTCGACTCCACCCCGTACGTGGGCACCCTGGAGAACGGCGGCGTGGGCCTGGCGCCGTACCACGACTTCGAGGACGAGGTCCCCGAGGAGCTGACCAGCGAGATCGAGGCCCTCACGCAGGACATCATCGACGGCACCGTGGTGGTCGAGTCCGCGGCGACGCCCGAGGGCGCCTGACCCGCTGATCCTCACGTGACCAGCCCGACGCAGGCGGTCCCCGCACCGGTGGGCGGGGACCGCCTGTGATGCCCCTTGATCTCCCGGCCGATGTCCACGGCCGGCGCCGACGGAAGCGAATGCTGTGAAGCTCGAACTGCGCGGGATCACGAAGACCTTCGGGTCGCTCGTGGCCAACGACGCCATCGACCTGGTCGTCGAACCGGGGGAGATCCACTCCCTGCTCGGCGAGAACGGGGCCGGCAAGTCGACCCTGATGAACGTGCTGTACGGGCTCTATCGCCCCGACGGCGGGCAGATCCTCGTGGACGGGTCCCCGGTGAGCTTCTCCGACCCCGGGGACGCCATGGCCGCGGGCATCGGGATGGTCCACCAGCACTTCATGCTGGTCCCCGTCTTCACCGTCGCCGAGAACGTCGTCCTCGGCCACGAACCCACCTCGGGCGGTCTGCTCGACCTCGCCGCCGCGCGGCAGCTGGTGCGCGAGATCTCCGCCCGCTTCGACTTCGACCTCGATCCCGACGCGCTGGTCGAGGACCTCCCCGTCGGAGCCCAGCAGCGCGTGGAGATCATCAAGGCCCTCAGCCGGCGCGCCGAGGTGCTCGTGCTGGACGAGCCCACCGCCGTGCTCACCCCGCAGGAGACCGACGAGTTGATGGGGATCATGCGCCAGCTGAGCGAGGAGGGCACCTCGATCGTCTTCATCACCCACAAGCTGCGCGAGGTCAAAGCCGTCTCCGACCGCATCACGGTCATCCGCCGCGGCGCGGTCGTCGGCGAAGCCGACCCGTCGGCCGACCAGGCGCAGCTCGCCTCGCTGATGGTGGGCCGCCAGGTCTCCCTCGCCCAGGACAAGACCGAGGCCGCGGCCGGGGAGGTCGCCCTGGCGGTGAGGAACCTGCGAGTCAGCGACGCGGCCGGCAACCGGACCCTGGACGGGGTCTCCTTCGACGTCCGCCACGGCGAGGTGCTCGCGATCGCCGGCGTCCAGGGCAACGGGCAGACGGAGCTGACCGAGGCGCTGCTCGGCCTGCAGCACAGCGTGCACGGATCCGCGCGGCTCGAGGGGCGGGAGCTCGTCGGCCGCAGCACCAAGCAGGTGCTCGACGCGGGCGTCGGCTTCGTCCCGGAGGACCGCACCCACGACGCCCTGGTGCCGGACTTCTCCGTCGCCGAGAACCTCGTGCTGGACCAGCACGACCGCGCCCCGTTCGGCTCGGCCCTGGCGATGTCCCCGAAGGCCGTGCGCGAGAACGCGAAGTCGCTGATCCCCGAGTTCGACGTGCGCACCGAATCGGCCGATTCCGCGGTCTCCACGCTCTCCGGCGGCAACCAGCAGAAGGTCGTGATGGCCCGCGCCCTCCACCGTGAGCTCGCGCTGCTGATCGCCTCCCAGCCCACCCGCGGGGTCGACGTCGGCTCCATCGAGTTCCTCCACCGTCGGATCCTCGACGAGCGCGACAAGGGCACGCCCGTGGTGATCGTCTCGACCGAGCTCGACGAGGTCGTCCAGCTCGCCGACCGCATCGCCGTCATGTACCGCGGCTCGATCCTCGGGATCGTCGCCGGCGACGAGGACCGCGACGTGCTCGGCCTGATGATGGCCGGCTACACCGTCGAGGCCGCCCGCGAGGCCGTCGCCGCCGGGGCCCGCACCACCGACTCGGAGCTCGCCGACGAAGGAGAGATCGTATGAGCACCCTCGCCCCCGAGGGCACCGCACCGGGCGTCGGCTCCGGCGGTGAGCCCACTCCTCCGCCGCCCGAGCAGGAGGCCGAGGCCCGCTGGACCAGGCTGGTCCAGTCCATCGCCCGCGGCGACACGCTCGTGGTGGTGATGAGCTTCGTCCTCGCCTTCCTCGTCGGTTCGGTGTTCATCGTCATCGCCGACCAGGAGGTGCGCGCCACCCTGGGGTACTTCGTCGACCGGCCCTCCGACGCCCTCATCGCCATCTGGCAGTCCGTCACCCAGGCCTACGGGGCGATGTTCCGCGGCGCCGTGTTCGACGGCCCCAGGTTCGCCGACGTCGCCTCGGACCTGCGCGAGGCCGGCGGCACCGGCACGTACGTCCTGTTCCCGGCGCTGGCCGCGGGTCTGCGTCCGCTGACGGAGACCCTGACCGTGGCGACCCCGCTGATCATCGCCGCCGCCGGCATGGCCGTCAGCTTCCGCGCGGGACTGTTCAACATCGGCGGCACCGGACAGCTCATCGTGGGCGCCATGGCCGCCGGCTACATCGGCTTCACGTGGGACCTGCCGATCGTGATCCACCTGCTGGTGGCGCTGCTGGCCGGCGTTCTCGCCGGAGCCCTGTGGGGCGGTATCGCCGGTTTCCTCAAGGCCCGCTTCGGCGCCAACGAGGTCATCAGCACCATCATGTTGAACTGGATCGCTACGTATCTGCTGGCCTACGCCATGAAGACGGCCGCGTTCACCGGAGCCAACCAGGCGCAGCCCACCTCGCCGTCGATCGCGGATTCGGCGCAGCTGCCGTCCCTGCTGGGTTCGGCGTTCCGTCTCCATGCCGGCCTGTTCCTGGCCGCCGGGGCCGCGGTCGCCCTGTGGTGGCTGATGAGCCGCTCGACCCTCGGGTTCCGGTTCCGCGCCGTGGGGTCGAACCCGCGCGCCGCCCAGGTCGCCGGCATCTCCCCGGCCCGCACCTCGTTCCTGGTGCTGGCCGTCGCCGGTGCTCTGGTCGGACTGGCCGGTGCCGTGCACGTGCTGGGCACCGAGAAGCGGCTGTCCGAGGGGGTCGCCGGCAACATCGGGTTCGATGCCATCACCGTGGCGCTGCTGGGTCGCTCGGGCCCGGTGGGGATCGTCCTGGCCGGGCTGCTGTTCGCCGGGCTGTCCACGGGGGGCCAGTTCATGGACAGCAACCAGAACGTGCCGCAGGAGCTCGTGCAGGTGATCCAGGTGCTCGTGGTGCTGTTCATCGCGGCGCCGCCGCTGGTGCGCACCCTGATCGGCCTGAGGGGCGTGGACGATCCCTCGGCGGGCTCGCGCCGGCGCCGGCGCGCTCGTACTGCCCCCAGCGACCCGCCCGGCGCAGCGCCGGCGGCGGCATCGCCCGCGCCCCCGCCCGGGGCCGACCCGCCCCGCGAGCACGGACCCGGCCATCGAGACGACGCGCAGGGAGAGGAACGATGACCGCTGCACCCGCCGTCGTGCCCGACGGGACCGAGACCACCGCGGAGGCCGACGACCGTCGCCCCGACAACTGGTGGCACCTGCCGGCCGCCACCACCGTCCTGGGACTGATCGCCCTGGTCGTGTTCGGTCTGCGCGGGATCCCCGGTGCCGAGTCGACCTTCGCCCTCGCCCGTGAGGGCGACCTGAACCCGCTGGGCATCGTGCCCGAGCGCGTCACCGTCCCCTCTATGCCGGCCGCCATCGGGCTGTCCGTGGTCGCACTGCTCGCCTCGGCCGCCCTGTGGTCGCTGCACGCCCGCAGCGCCCGGCCGTCGGCCCGGGTGCGCGGCGGGCTGGTGGCCGTCTTCGCGCTCGCCTGGGTTCTCGCCTTCCTGACCTGGGTGATCTCGCAGCGGCTGCTGGATGTGACCTCCCTGCTGCAGGGCACCCTGATCCTGGCCGTGCCGCTCGCCTTCGGCGCCTTCTCCGGGGTGCTGTCCGAGCGTTCCGGCGTCATCAATATCGCGATCGAGGGACAGCTGCTCTTCGGCGCGTTCGGGGCCGCCCTGGTCGGCTCGCTCGCCGGGAACGTCTGGGTGGGCCTGGCAGCGGCCCCGATCATGGCGCTGCTGATGGGAGCCCTGCTGGCACTGTTCGCCGTCGGCTACCGGGTCCAGCAGATCATCGTCGGCGTGGTCCTGAACGTCCTGGCCATCGGCCTGACCTCGTTCTTCGCCGGCACCGTCATGGACCAGAACCCCGGCCGGTTCAACTCGCCGCTGAAGCTGCCCACGCTGCGGATCCCCCTGCTGGCGGACATCCCCGTCGTCGGCCGGGTCCTGTTCGAGCAGAACGTGCTGGTCTACCTGATGTGGATCATCGTGGCAGGTCTGACCGTGGCCCTGTTCCGCACCCGCTGGGGCCTGCGCGTGCGAGCGGTCGGCGAGCACCCGCGCGCCGCCGACACCGTCGGCATCCCCGTCAACCGCACCCGGTGGTCCAATGTGCTGCTCGGCTCCGCCGTCGCGGGTCTGGGCGGCGCCACACTGACGATCGGCACCGGTGTCGCCTTCGGCGAGGAGATGTCCGACGGGAAGGGGTACATCGCCCTGGCCGCGATGATCCTCGGCCGCTACCACCCCGTCGGCGCCCTGCTCGCGGCACTGACCTTCGCCTTCGCCGACTCCCTGCAGCTGCGGCTGGGCACCCTCGCGGCCGCGGAGGGCGGGGTCTCCATCCCCGGCGACTTCCTGCTCATGCTTCCGTACGTGGTCACCCTGTTCGCCGTCGCCGGCATCGTCGGCAGAGTGCGCGTGCCCGCCGCCAACGGCACCCCGTACGTCAAGCAATGAGACTGCCGGCGCTGTGACAGGCTGGGGCCCTGATCGGCACATCGGCAAGGAGGAACGATGACGGGGTCTGCTGTCCGGGTCGATGCACCCGGAGCGCCATTCACGCAGCTGCTCGAGGTGGCGCGGGACATAGCCTCACGCGCCTACGCGCCGTACTCGGGCTACCACGTGGGAGCCGCCGCGCTGGTCGACGACGGGCGCACGGTCTCCGGCTGCAACGTGGAGAACGCCGGGTACGGCGTCACCCTGTGCGCCGAATGCGGCCTGGTCGGTGACCTCATCGCCGGAGGGGGCGGCAAGCTGGTCGCCTTCACGTGCGTCAACGGCGCCGGCGAGGTGATCATGCCGTGCGGCCGCTGCCGCCAGCTGCTGTCCGAGCACGCCGCGGCGAGCATGGAGATCCTCACCCCGCAGGGCGTGCTCGGCATGGACGCCGTGCTGCCGCAGGCCTTCGGCCCCCACGACCTCGAGGAGACACGAGCACATGACTGATCGCGCCGACCGCAACGAGAACACCGGCGTCGAGCCCTTCGACGTCGTCGACATCATCCGCACCAAACGCGACGGCGGGGTGCTGGAGGACGAGCGCATCGACTGGGTCATCGACGCCTACACCCGCGGCGTCGTCGCCGAGGAACAGATGGCGGCCCTGGCCATGGCGATCTTCGTGCGCGGGATGGAGCGGGGCGAGATCGCCCGGTGGACCCGCGCGATGATCGCCAGCGGTGAGCGGATGGACTTCCAGGCGCTGTCCAAGCCCACCACCGACAAGCACTCCACCGGCGGCGTGGGGGACAAGATCACGCTGCCCCTGGCCCCGTTGGTCGCGTCCTACGGGGTGGCGGTGCCGCAGCTGTCCGGTCGCGGGCTGGGCCACACCGGAGGCACGCTCGACAAGCTCGAAGCCATCCCCGGATGGCGCGCGGACCTCACGGCTGGGGAGATGATGTCGCAGCTGGAGAGCGCCGGTGCCGTCATCTGCGCCGCCGGCTCCGGGCTGGCCCCGGCGGACAAGAAGCTCTACGCCCTCCGCGACGTCACCGGCACCGTCGAGTCGATCCCGCTGATCGCCAGCTCCATCATGTCCAAGAAGATCGCCGAGGGCACCGCTGCGCTCACGCTCGACGTCAAGACCGGGGCCGGCGCCTTCATGCGCGAGGAGTCCGACGCCCGCGAGCTCGCCCGCACCATGGTCGAGCTCGGCACCGACGCCGGCGTGCACACGGTCGCCCTGCTGACCGACATGTCCGCGCCGCTGGGCCGGACCGCGGGCAACGCCCTGGAGGTGCGTGAGTCCCTCGACGTTCTCGCCGGCGGGGGACCGGCCGACGTGGTCGAGCTGACCTGCGCCCTCGCCCGCGAGATGCTCGCCGCCGCCGGGGTCCACGACGCCGACGTCGAGGCCGCGCTCGCCGACGGACGCGCCATGGACTCGTGGCGAGCGATGATCTCCGCCCAGGGCGGTGACGTCGACGCACCGCTGCCGGAGGCGAAGCATGTCGAGGAGTTCCGGGCTCGCGAGGACGGCGTGGTGACGGGCCTGGACGCGATGGGCGTGGGCGTCGCGGCGTGGCGTCTGGGAGCGGGGCGCTCGCGTCCGGGGGAGGCCGTCCAGGCCGCCGCGGGAGTGGAGATCACCGCCCACATCGGGGACAGGGTGCAGGCCGGGGACGTCCTGGCGCGCCTGCACACCGACACCCCGGAACGTGTCGCCCGGGCCGTCGAGGCGATCGAGGGGTCCTGGACGATGTACCCCTCCGGGGAGCCGGTGCCGTCGCGCAGCATCGTCAAGGACCGCATCGCCTGAGCGAGCCGTACAACCACAACCACGCGGGTCAGCGCGCTCGAGGTGGGAGCTTTCGCAGCGCAGGCAGGATGTGATCGGCCATCAGCGGCGCCAGCCGAGTACCGGTTCCCGGCTCATCGACCCCGAACCAGCGGTGGCCGTCGATCTCAGCGCGCACGGTCAGCGGCTCCGGCAGAGGCGTGCGGGCGACGAACACCGTCGAGCGCACGATGGTGTTCGGCTCGTTCGCGGCGACGGCCTCGAACTCGCCGAGCAGCTCGAGCTCGGCCGGATCCAGGCGGACGTCGAGCTCCTCCTCGACCTCCCGCGCAGCTGCTTCGAGTGCCGATTCGCCCGGCTCCAGCTTGCCTCCGACCTGCATGTACGAACCGGTGCCGCGCTTGCGCACCGCCAGCACCTCGGTGCCGCGGGAGCCCTCGCGCAGGAAGCTCACGGCGGTGATGCGCAGGAGGTCGGTCGGCTGGCCGAGGCGTCGCTGGCTGATCTCCGCGGTGGCCATCTCCGTCAGCCGATGCAGGTGGCGCGTGCCTGCCCGTAGACCTTCCGGGCGCATGCCCGCGCGGATCCACCCCTGCACCTGGCCGGGCTGCTCGCGCGCCAGTGCCCAGCCCCGGCGCAGCAGCGTCGCGGGCGGCTTGCGGTTCTCCCGCAGATCCCGGACCAGTCGCAGCGTGAACACGAGCGGCACGGGGCGGTGCAGCACGATCGCATCGGCGAGCAGCCCGGCGGCGGCGAGCGGTGCGATCAGCTCGGCGGCGAAGATCCCTTCCGCGATGATCAGGGGTGCGTCACCCGCGTCGACCCGTCCGGTCCCCACCCGCCGAGACTCGGAGATCGAATAGACGGGCACCTCCGCAGTGCCGTCGTGAGCGAGCGCCGTGAGGGCATCGAGGGCCGCGCCGGCATCCCACGAGGCGGGGTCGTCCCAGTCCACGATCCCGAATCGATGCGGCAGGCCGGGGGCGTCGGCCTCGCAGTAGAAGTCGTCCAGGCTCAGCACCGGCAACCCGGAGCGGCGGGACATCTCGCCCTTCCCGCTGCCGGAGGGACCGGCGAGCAGCACGATGCGTCGCGGCGGGCGAGGGCGGGAGGCGGGTTCGGTCACGGGCGACGAGTCTAGGCGCTCGAGGGGCCGGATCCGGGGCCGACGGGCAGTTCGGGCGGTGGTGAGGCGAACCGCTCACGTGCGCTCGGGGAGGGGTCAGCTCAGTCCGCGATCCAGCAGCATGTTGTAGGCGGCCTTGGCGGAGCCGGACTCGGTCATCACCCCGAAAGTCTCCTCGCTCTGGTCCCGGGCGGAGCGGTCCCGCAGCTGGTAGAAGAAGACATCGGTCAGTTCATCGCCGGCACCCCCGAGCACGTCGAGGAAGGTCGCGTAATGCTCCGCCTGCTCCTGCTGGGTGCTGCAGATCGAGCACGTGGGATCTCCGAGCTCACCGATGGCGACGGGTTTGCCGTATGTGCTGTGCAGCCTTGCGATCCGGTCGACGAGGCCGCCCAGAGTCTCGGCCCCGGTATCGGCCCAATCGATGTAGGCGTCCACGGTGAGCAGATCCAGGGTCGGAGCGAGGACGGTGAGCACCTGGTGCCATCGGTCCTCGATGTCGTCGCCCACCGGCCAGCCGTAGAGATTCGTGGTGATCTGCACGTCCCGGGAGTGGGCGCGGAAGATCCGGCCGGCCTCTGTGATGCGAGACGCCAGCTCCCTGAGGTACGCGGCGGGGGGACGGTCGCCCACCGCCTCGTAGCGCCGGTAATGCAGCGCGTCGGCCTCGTTGAAGACCTGGATCTGCTGGACCTGTGCTGCGAAGCGCACGGCCAAGCCTTCCCACCAGGCGGTGGTCTTCGACAGCCAGCGATCCTCGCCCGCGTCGGGGACGTCGTAGTGGTTGATCACCATGAGGCACACGCGGAGCCCGGCGTCCGCGGCGGCGGCCAGGATTCGGTGCATCTCGGCGACGGCGCTCTCGTTCCAGATGAGGTCGTCATCGGGGCCGTCGAAGGTCTCCAGGAGGGTCCCGCTCCCGGCGTTGAGCCGGACACCGGATCCGCCCAGAGCCGACACCTCCGCGACGTCCTCGAGCACCCGCTCCACCGACGACCCCTCGCCCTCGGGCCCGAGGGAGCCGATCGTGAAGCCGAAGCGACCCGCGGACGATGACGGCTCGCCGCCGGCGGTGATGGACGACGTCGCGGCGAGAGTGCCGAGGGCCGCCACGCCTGTGACGCCGAGCGCTGCGGAGGTGAGGACGGTTCGACGACGGGGGACGCTCATGGTCGGAAGCTCTCGAGAGGCCAGTTCGGCGTCGTGCTGGGGCCGTCGCGACGAGTACCGGCTGCCGTTCGCAACCCCACCGGAAATGTACACCGGCCTGGGTCACGCTGCGAGGGTGACGACGTTCTGGCACAACGCATCGACGCATTCCGACAAGCTGAACCCCTGCCCGCCGGTCCGCGCCGCGATCCGGCGGGGATCTGCAGAGCCTGGTGGCGGAGTGTCGTGACCGTCGTCCTTCCCGGCTTCGGCGGCCTCGCCGGCCTCATCGTCCTGGACGCCGGGCGACGGCCTGGTCCGGACTCTCTCGAGCATGGCGGGCCAGCGTGCCTGTACCGGTCGGTCTTCGGCGTCCACCACCGTGAAGTGCGAGAGGCCGGCAGTTGATGCCGGAAGCGGCTGGAGGCGGAGCCCGCCTTCGTGGACGATGACGTGGTGGCGCCGGCACAGCAGCGCGAGTCCTTCTATATCGGTGCGGCCGCCCTCGGACCAGGGCGTCACGTGGTGAGCGTCCAGATGCCTGCTCTGGTGGCAGCCGGGGAACACGCAGGTCTCGTCCCGCAGCCTCAGGGCACGACGTTGGGCGCGGGAGGCGAGTCGGCGCGACCGGCCCAGATGGAGGACCTCGCCGGTCGTGTCGGTGATGGCGACGGAGACCTTGCCGGTGCAGGCAAGACGCTCCGCGGTGCGGGTCTCGAGCGGACCGCCGCCGGTCGTGCTGCACCGCTGGGACGTTCCCGCGGGAACGTCACGGCTCAGGGCGTCGGCGCTGACCTGGACCACCACCACATGTCGGTCCTCCCCGGAGCGGTCGTCGGGCGCCGCGGCGAGATAACCCCGCGCCACGTCGAGCAGCGCATCGGCGCGGCGCTGTTCGAGAGTGGCCGTGGTGGTCACCTCCGCATCGGCACGGTCGGTGCTGGTCGGTTCGCCGGAGGGCTGACCCGCACCAGTCGGCGGGACATTCCGTGCATGCGGCGTCACCGTCGTGGCGGCCGGCGCGTCATCGTGCCCGTCCCGGGCCATGGCCAGCTCCAGCGCGGTGGTCACCTCGGCGCCGACCTCTGCCGGCAGCACGGCCCGCAGTTCGACCATGCCATCGTCCCGGGTCCGCCAGCGCGCCTCGCGGATCGTCTCCTGGTCCAGTCGGCTCCCATCAGCCGCTCGGAAGGAGGAGATGGCGCGGGCGAGCTGAGAGGCCGTGGAGTCGCGGGCGAGCTCGACCAAGGCGTCCTCGTCGATGCGCCCGGCGACCCGGGTCATCTCGCGCACCTTGGAGAACGAGAGCCGTCCGGCACGGAACTCCCCGAGAGTTCGCGGCATCGTGGGCAGAACCCGCGCGATCCGCACGTGCTCGCGGGCGGTCCCGGCCGACATCGAACATGCCCACGCCAACCAGTGCGCCGTCGACTTCAGGCCGACGAACCAGCTCAGCCCGCCGCGGGCGTCGAACTCACCGACCATGAGCAGCAGCTCGCAGGTGGCCTCGGCGATGCGGGCCGCCTGGTCCTGGATACGGGACCCGAGACGTTCGGCATCGGTGCGGGACAGCGGGCCGTCCGGTACGGAGGGCGGGCCCGGTGCTGCGTGCTCGGCGGATGGCGCGGCCGCCCTCTCTGCGCTGAGGCGGCCCGGCGGCGTGGACGGCGGGGCGAGGGACATCGTGACCTCCCGGTCGGGGAACGGGTGTTCGACCAGCCGACCAGGATCCGGTGCCGCGCACCAGGCGCCGCGGCGACATGTGGACACCAGCGCGTTGTGGAGGAATGGGTGCGGGTGCCCGTGGATGCGCGGGGACCGGCCGGTCTGCCAAGATCAGCGCATGACGAATCTCGACCGCGACCAGCTCGCCGCACTCATCGATCACACCCTGCTGAAGCCCGAGGCCACGCCGGCCGATGTCACCGCACTGCTGCGCGAGGCCGAGGATCTCGGCACCTACTCGGTGTGCATCTCGCCGTCGATGCTGCCGGTGCGGACCACCGTGAAGGTGGCGACCGTGTGCGGGTTCCCCTCCGGTCAGCATGCCCCCTCGATCAAGGCGGCCGAAGCGGCCGACTCCGTCGAGAAGGGAGCCGACGAGGTCGACATGGTCCTCAACGTCGGACTCGCCCGTGCCGGGGAGTTCGCCGCCGTCGAGGACGAGATCCGCCAGGTCCGCGCCGCCGCGCCGCAGCCCGTCGTGCTGAAGGTGATCATCGAATCGGCAGCGCTCACCGACGAGCAGATCGTCGCGGTGTGCGAGGCCGCCGAGCGGGCCGGCGCCGATTTCGTGAAGACCTCGACCGGGTTCCACCCCGCCGGTGGGGCCAGCGAGGAAGCCGTCGCCCTGATGCGGCGCACCGTCGGCGACCGGCTCGGGGTCAAGGCCTCCGGCGGGATCCGCACCCGCGAGGCCGCCGAGGCGATGGTCGCCGCGGGCGCGAGCCGGCTGGGACTGTCCTCATCGCGCGCAGTGCTCGAGGGCGGCACCGGCACCGGCTACTGAGCCGGGGCGCGAGGTGACGACCGGCTGGGCTCAGGCCTGGCCCAGAGCCTCCCTCAGCTCGTCCTTCAGGGCCCCGAGCCGATCGGCGGCGCGACTCCGGATCGCGCCCAGCTGGTCCGGGGACGTTCCCGCGGGAACGCTTTCTGCGACCTCGAGGTAGCACTTCAGCTTCGGCTCGGTGCCCGAGGGACGCACGACCACGCGAGTGTCGTCCTCGCTGAGAAGCAGCATGCCCTCCGTCGGCGGCAGGCCGGTCGTCTCGACGGATCCCGCGGAGAGATCCTGGGTCTCGACCACGGACGCCCCGAGCAGCTGAGCCGGCGGCGCGGTGCGCAGCTGCTGCATCATCACGGAGATCTCGGTGAGGTCCTCGACGCGGATCGAGAGCTGCGCGGTGGAGTACAGGCCGTGCCGCTGCGCGAGCTCATCGAGCCTGCCCACCAGCGTGGTGCCCTCCGCGCGAGCCAGCGCCGCCATCTCGGCGACCATCAGCGCCGTGGAGAGTCCGTCCTTGTCGCGCACCACGTCCGGCAGCACGCAGTACCCGATGGCCTCCTCGTAGCCGAAGACGATGCCCGGTGCGCGGGAGATCCACTTGAAACCGGTCAGCGTGGTGGCCGGCTCGAGCGTGGCCGGCTGGGTCGTAGCCGTCTGCAGCGCGGAACCGGCTCCCTGCACCACGCGGTCCAGCCAGCGGCTGGAGACGATCGACCGGGCGAAGACGCCGCGGTACTCGTGCCGGCGGATCAGGTGGTCACCGAGCAGCACGCCCAGCTCGTCGCCGGTGAGCATCCGCCAGGCGTCCAGATGCGGATCGAGCACCGCGGCGGCGCAGCGGTCCGCATCGGGGTCATTGGCGATCACCACGTCGGCCTCGACGGATCGGGCCAGCTCCAGGGCCAGATCGATCGCGCCGGGCTCCTCGGGATTGGGGAAGGCCACGGTGGGGAAGTCCGGATCGGGGTCGGCCTGCTCGGCGACGGTGTGGACCTCCGCGAACCCGCTGCGGTGCAGGGCGGCGAGCGCGGTCTCCGTGCCCACGCCGTGCATCGCGGTGTGCACGATGCGCACCTCTCGTGGTCCCTCCAGATCGGGCAGGGTGCAGATCGCCGCGAGGTAGTCCTCACGCAGCTGCTCGCCCAGCAGCTCCCAGCCGGACCCGGCGACGGGGATCTCACGAACGGGGCCGACGGCAGCGATGCGGGCGGCGATCTGCTCGTCCGACGGCGGCACGATCTGAACGCCCCGACCGCCTGCCGCCGCGGCGCGGCCGCCGAGGTAGACCTTGTAGCCGTTGTCCGCAGGCGGATTGTGGGAGGCGGTGACGACGATGCCGGCGTCGGCCTCGAGGTGGCGGACGGCGAAGGCGACCAGCGGGGTGGGGCCGAAGCGGTCCAGCAGCTGGACGCGGGCGCCGGCAGCGGTGAGGATCGCCGCCGAGCGGTGGGCGAAGTCCTGGGAGTTGTAGCGCGCGTCGTAGCCGATCACCACCAGCGGCCGGTCGAGACCGAGGTCGCCGATGAGGTGGTCGGCCAGGCCGCGGGCGGCCCGGGAGACGACGGCGAGGTTCATGCGGTTCGGGCCGGGGCCCATGCGGCCGCGCAGGCCGGCGGTGCCGAACTGGAGATCCCCGGCGAAGGCGTCGGTCAGCTCGTCGAGGACCGAGCCGGCGGCGGACTCGTCGTCGGCCGCCGCCTCGTCATCACCCGACACCTGCTCGAGCAGGGAGGTGAGGGCGGCCCGGGTGGCCGGGTCCGGGTCGTCCGCGATCCAGTCCTCGATGCGCGAGCGCAGCGCGGGGTCGAGGCGGGGAGTCATCGCGCCGTCGCCCCGTCGTCGCCCCCGGCTGGTGCACCGGTGAGGCGGCGGACGGTCTCGGCCAGCAGCCGGGAGATCCGGGGACCCGCGTCACGGCCGGCCTCGAGGACCTCCTCGTGGCTGAGCGCCTCCGGGCTGATCCCGGCGGCGAGGTTGGTGACCAGGGAGATGCCGAGCACGTCCATCCCGGCCTCGCGGGCGGCGATGGCCTCGAGGGCGGTGGACATGCCGACCAGGCTCGCGCCGATGGCCTTTGCCATCTGCACTTCGGCCGGGGTCTCGTACGTCGGTCCCGGGAACTGCATGTAGACGCCCTCGTCGAGCGAGGGGTCGACCTCGCGGGCGATCTCGCGCAGGGCGGGCGTGTACAGGTCGGTGAGGTCGAGGAAGTTGGCGCCCTCGAGCGGGGTGGTGCCGGTGAAGTTGATCTGATCCGAGATCAGCACCGGGGTGCCGGGGGACCAGTCCGGATTGATACCGCCGCAGCCGTTGGTCAGGACCATGGTGCGGGCACCGGTGGCGGCGGCGGTGCGCACGCCGTGGACGACCGCGTCCACGCCGGCGCCCTCGTAGAAGTGGGTGCGGGCGCCGAGCACGAGGGCACGGGCGCCGCTGCCCTCGACCCGGATCGAGCGCAGGGTGCCGATGTGGCCGGCCACGGCGGGGGGCCGGAAGCCGGGAACGGTGGTGGCGTCGGCCTGCCACACCGTCTCACCGAGCAGGTCCGCGGCGCCGGCCCACCCGGAGCCCAGCACCAGGGCGAGGTCGTGGGAGGGGACACCGCTGGCCTCGGCGATCGCAGCAGCGGCGTCGCGGGCGAGCAGATACGGGTCAGGGGCGGATTCCGTCATGGATCGAAGGTAACGCAGGCGCTCCCTCGTCCGCGCCCGATCGTGCCCCGCAGAAGGCGTCGTGCCCCACAATGGAGAGGTGAGCGATCCCAGCACCGCCCTCCCGTCGGACCCCCACCGTCTGCCCAGCGCCGGGGACCGCCCGCGCGTGGTGATCATCGGCGGCGGCCCCGGCGGGTACGAGGCGGCCCTGGCGGCGGCCCGGCGCGGTGCGGAGACGGTGCTCATCGAGGAGCGCGGCCTCGGCGGCGCCGCCGTCCTGACCGACGTGGTGCCCTCCAAGACCCTCATCGCCACGGCCGATGTGCTGGACGTGGTCGCCGGCTCACACGGCCTCGGGATCCGCGACGCCGACACCGGCTCCGCCCCCACCGCACAGACCCTCAACGTCGACCTCGCCGCCGTCAACGCCCGGGTCAAGCGGCTCGCCGCCGCACAGTCCGCCGACATCCGCTCCAGCCTGAGCGAGGCCGGCGCCCGGATCCTCGAGGGCCGCGGACGCCTGGCCGGCCCCGAGACGGTCGAGGTCCTCGACGGCGAAGGGGGCGTCAGCGCGAGCCTGCACGCCGACGTGGTGCTGCTGGCCGTCGGCGCCCGCCCCCGCGAGCTCGACTCGGATCCGTGCGACGGCGAGCGGGTGCTGAACTGGACGCAGCTGTACGAGCTCGAGCATCTGCCCGAGCACCTGATCGTGGTCGGCTCCGGCGTCACCGGCGCCGAGTTCGCCAGCGCGTACCGGGCGCTCGGCAGCGAGGTCACCCTGGTCTCCTCCCGCGAGAAGGTCCTGCCGGGGACGGACCCCGACGCCGCCGACGTGCTCGAGGACGCCTTCGCCCGTCGCGGGGTGAGCGTGCGCTCCCGGTCGCGGGCGGCCTCCGCCTGTCGCCGGGGCGACGGAGTCGTGGTGACGCTGACCTCCGGCGAGGAGATCACCGGCAGCCACGCGCTGATGGCCCTCGGCGGGATCCCCCGCACCGGCGACCTCGGGCTGGAGGAGGCGGGCGTGCGCATCACCGAGCGCGGTCACATCGAGACCGACCGGGTCTCCCGCACCTCGGTGCGCGGGGTGTACGCGGCGGGGGACTGCACCGGCGTGTACCCGTTGGCCTCGGTCGCGGCCATGCAGGGACGGATCGCGATGCACCACGCGCTCGGCGAGGCGGTCTCCCCGCTGATCGCCGCCCAGGTGTCCTCGGCCGTGTTCACCAGCCCCGAGATCGCCACCGTCGGCGTCAGCGAGCAGGACGTGGCCGAGGGGGTGATCTCCGGCGAGGTGCTCGTGCTGGGGCTGGACACCAACCCGCGCGCGAAGATGCAGGGCATCTCCGAGGGGTTCGTGAAGCTGATCGTGCGCCCCGGCTCGCACACCGTGATCGGCGCCGTCGTGGTCGCCCCGCGCGCCAGCGAGCTGATCCTTCCCTACACGCTCGCCGTCGCCCATCGGCTCACCGCCGAGCAGGTCGCGGGGACGTTCACCGTCTACCCCTCGCTGGCCGGGTCGCTGGCCGAGGTGGCGCGGCGGCTCGACGGCGCGGACGACTGACGCGCAGCGGCGTCGAGCCGGCCGGGTCTCAGACGCTATGAGGGTGGCGGGGTTGAGAGGTCTTGTGGCCCAGGGCCCCGCTATGAAGACTCGTGGATCACCCTGGTCGATGGGCGGCCGGGGTGCGCACATTCGTAGGAGGCCCTGGTGTTCA